>NZ_VHTC01000039.1:0-25203 GCF_013048685.1 Vibrio sp. A8-1 | reverse complement strand
TGAATCTGTTGGGCGGATTAATCGCGTACTGCTTGAGGGATAAAAAGCCCAGTCTAGATCTAACAGCTCAAGAGTTTGAGCTGTTAGAGAGTAATTGCTTAGTTCTGGCTTAACCAGATCTCAGGTTGATTTGGGTACGTAAGGAACATTGCGAGGTAAATTGATCAGCTCTTCAGATATCACTCCCCAACCGATACTATCAACCCGACCGTAAACGGGAATAGAACGATCTGCCAGTATATAAACCTGTGCACAGTTGCCCACAGCAATATGAGCCAGCTCTGTTTCGGGAAAAGTCGCCAAAGCGTACCATTTACGAGTATCAATAAGCGTAAACAGAGACTGCCCGGGAGCAACAATCTCTCCCGTTGAAACCGTGAGACCGACGACAAGACCTTCATGTGGGGCACGTACTTGAGTTGCCGCTAATTCATGCTCAGCAATCGCTAATGCTGCTTGCCGAGCACCAACTAATGCCTCTGATTCATCAAGACTGGTGATCAAAGCTTGAGCCGCAGCCTCTTGATGTATGGCTTGTTCGAGCGTGGTTTGAGCATCATCCCTCGCCGTTCTCGCATCATCCACTTGCTGAACAGTAACGTACCCCTTAGCCGCTAATGGTAATAGCCGGGCAAGTGCGGTCTCTGCAAGAGAGAGATTGGTACGAGCACGATGAACCTGTTCTGAAGCGATAGCAGCATTGGATGACTCAGCCGTAATTGTTCTACGCTGAGCATCACGCAATGCTTTAGCAAGCTGTAATTCTGATCTGGCTTTATTGACTATTATTTCATAGGGTTTGGGATCAATTTCAAATAACAACTGTCCCTCGTCGACACGCTGATTATCGGTTACAGCAATAGTGATTACTCGTCCTGCAACGATAGAAGCAACGTTAACAACATTTGCACTCAGTACCGCATCCTCAGAAAGAGCCTTATCTGTGCTGTGTTGAAAGTAATACCATCCCGATACAAGTGCGCCAAGTACAACCGCTATCGCCAAGGCAGTACCCACAACACTATATCGACGTGTATAAGCAGAGTTAGACATCACTAAACTCCAAAAACAGTGATCGCTAGCGTCAAAGTAATCATACTCGCAAGCGCGATATAAACGATCGTTCGTAACGGGATGCCTTCATCAACACCAAGTCGGATTAAGACAATACGTATTAATACCGTGCTAATTATCCCAATCATGGCGCATATAAGCCAAGACGGAAAATAAGCGCCATAAAAGGGTAACAAAGGGCTCACCGATATGCCCCTTATTGATGAGATAAGAGTGTTTGCGTTCCATCCCATGCTCCACCAGAGAACTGACTGAGAGGAACGACCATTGGACTTGATTGTTTGCGTAATGCTCCTAGGTCAAAAGTGACGTAATTTAAGCTTTCATATAAACGAACACTTAATCGCAGCCGTTTAAGATCAGATAACGAAGTCCAAGTCGAATATTCTGATGTGTACATACGGTGTCCAACCACTCCAGGAGCTACCTTATCTTGAAGAGCCTCGGTCATACGACTATCAATAGTGATACCTCGAGGTCGGTCGAAATTATTCATAATATGCGCCAAGGTCGTGACGGCTTCATCGGGTGTTTTCGCTTTTTCAGTAAACTGAGCATAATAAACCGCACGAACAAAGCGGCCTACCGACGTATTTGATGCCGGCAATCCTGCCGTTGCGATTCCTGAATCCGGTTGTTTAAACGTTACCCCGCCGAGTTTTATCTCTGATTGGTCGATATTACTTAAAAACGTGTAATTATTAAGATTAGTTAAGTGCCAAGTAAACTCAGGACCATTGGTCATAACACCTAAAGGATTTTCATAGATATGCTGTTTACCATTCGAAAACTCAATAACGATAGAGTGACCATTAGCATCGTGTAGAGTGTAGTGGAAAGGGGTTTTCAATAATCCCATGGGTAATAGAGCGGTGACCAATACAGGCTGTTTCTCTAACGCGGCCTTGACGTCATTCACCGTTTTAAATTGTGATAATGCCCAACTTCCTAAATCGATCGCAGATAACATTTTTTGAGTTTTGTCTGACATATCTTCTGGGCCTTCAGTACTTGCAAAAGCTAAGACACTGAAACTCAACCCTTGATCATTAATGCCCTCGACTACTTTAAGATCTTTAGTAATAGGATCTGGCATGGCAATCGATAAAAAAGCGTGTTTTGCTTCATAATTTAAAGAAGCATGCTTATCGGCATGGGAAGAAAATTTCGAGCCTTGGGGAAAGAAAGCGACCTTATAATCTAGCTGGACCGGTAATTCCATGGTCCTACCCGCATAAGGCGCACCGTTGGCATCAGTATACAAAAGTGACGTACAAGCTTGGCTAATTGCTGGAAGCATAAACGTTGCCGCAAGTACTGTTGAAATGAGTGTTCGTTTGAGTGTAGATGATGCGTGCATGACAGCTCCTTGAAATAATTCTGTACCAAGTCACATGAATCCCCATTTAATAGGAGGTGTATCGACAAAGTATTCGTAAAAAAAATATAGTTCAATCAATGGCTTTGTCAATGAATCCACCTCTATCATTAGTTCATCTCAAAAAATAGAGTTTTTCCGCACCATCAATGTTGTAAATTCATTGCTAATCATCAGTTTTTACTGACAACTAAATAACGATAAAAAATAAATACATTTAAAAAGGAGATGGATTGTTTTAAAAATGTATTTAAAAATCGTGATCCTCGTGCTTGAAAAAAAATGCCACCCGAATTAAACGAGTAGCATTCTTATATTTACAAAGTCAGTTGGCTTTCTTTGCAACCAATATTCAGTAAATCAATCCACGGACTCGCCAAACGAGGTAATCACTTTTAAGCACTTGTCTTTACTTAAATAGCGTTGGGCACTTGTTTGTACTGACTGAATATCAGCGGCGGCAATATGATCATAAATTTGCTGCACGCGCTGATAATACTCTGGTTGAGTTCGGCCCATTGCCGTAGCCTCTAACCAAAATCCATTGCTATTACTGACATGAGCGATGGATTGTAATAAAGGCTGCTTAGCTCTCGCCAATAAATCAGCGTCTATTCGCTGCCCTGAACCCAGTTGCTCGATGAGAGTGTCAACTTTACCTTCAATAGATAAAACATGCTGTCTATCAACCAGCGCAAATAAGCCGATATAACCTAACTCTGACGGTTCTTTCGCACTAGAATTGAAAGTATAAGGTGAATAACTCATCCCCGCTTGTACTCGTAGCTCTTCAGTGATCAGCAGTTGCAAAACGCGATCTAATAACAAGATTTTCGCCGCTTGCTCAACGGAGTAACTATCAAGATTAGGCCAAATCCAAGCCAGTGCTGTTGAATCAACCGCTCCTTGATGGCTCAACTGGCGGCTCGCTGGTAACTCAGGCAGGCGAGCTACGACTGGACGCTTGGTGATTGGCAACGGATGACGCTCTAAAGCACCCAATGTTTCGGCTACCGCTTGAATCGCCTGAGATTCATCAATATCGCCGACAATCGTGACCTCAAGTAAGCCACGATCGACGGCCGACGCGAGCACGGGGGCAATTTCAGAAAAATCTCGCTTCAATAGCTCTTGATCGCGGCCAAGGGCGTAGTTTATGTCCTCTGGATGTAATAGCTCAGCGAATCGCTGCCAAAATAACGTTTCAGCGTTGGTATGGCGGCTAAATGCATGCTCTCGCACTTGTTGCCGAAACTGGTGTAACGCTTCAGGTCTAAACCCTGGCGCAATCAAAAAAGCGGTATGTAACCCTAGCTGCGCTCTTAATCGCTCGGTTCGCACAGAGACGGCATCATTAAACCCTTGCTCCGATAGTTTCCATCCCACAGCTAAACCTTGCCCTGCTAATATTTGTCCCAGCTCAGCATAACTATGCTCAGCTAATCCTCCAAGAACAAAGCTACGTTGAAATAACGTGGTTAGCCCTTCGCTTTTAGGCAGGGCTACATCACCAAAACCGACTTTGAGCTGCACTATCGCTTGTCCCAATTCAAATTGAGTGGGTCTCAAACTAAGTCGTACGCCATTAGCAAAAACCAGTTGGCGGATTCCTGCCTGTTCATCACGCTGATCGGCAATGACTTTTCCAGGCTTACCGAAATTTGCATAAGCAAACGGAGTCAATTTTTGCTCTTGATGAGCGCTAATCGGCTGCTGCTGGCTTTGCTGATAGACGCTCAGAAGCTCTTTTGCCACCTGTTCTTCTGGTTGAGAGTGAGTCAGATAAATCCATGGTTCCCCTTGCCAACGCTGCTTTAGGGCTTCATGCAGTGCTGATGCAGTCAAACTAGGCTTCAATTGTTGAAACAACGCCCATTCCTGCTTGGGATCTAAAAAATATAAGCCGCGAGCGTTAAAATCGACCAATTGCTCAGCTAAACCAAAGCTATTCACACTTAGTGGTTGAGCTAGAGCATGCTGTATATCTTGTTCGATCAAGTCTAATGCTCGATTAACTTCTTGTTCAGTAAAACCACCCACCAAAGCTTGACGCATGGTCTGCTCTAGCAGGGTAAGGCTTTCTCGCCACTGATGAGGGGCGGAATTAAGTGATAACTCAAAGCGTAAGCCATGTTTAAACTCTTCAAATAAGGCCACATTGACTCGACGCCCCATATCCTCCTCTGGCAGATGGGCGGTTAAGCGGCGATACAACAGATGACGAATTAGCCAGTCGTTAAGCATTCTATGCCGTCTTGCGATACCATCAGCAAGTACATCTTGAGGCTGTAACATACCCAAAGTCACTGTCGTCGGTAAACGTGGGTCAAAAAAACTATCCGCTCTAAGCTCTTGCTGGACTGTCAAGGTTGGCAGTGGATCATCACTGACTAAAACTGCCTGTGGATGTGGTTGCCAGTTGGCAAAACTTTGCTGAATCTGACGCTCTGTGGCGGCAATATCAATATCACCGGCAACAATTATGGTCGTGCGCTCTGGTGTATAAAAACGCTGATAGAGATCACGTAATTGTGCTACTGTCGCTTGACTAACTGCGCTTTCCAAGCCGATTGGCAGACGACTCGCCAATGGGCTATCTGGGTATAAAAATGCCTGCTGATATTGATAATTATCTAGCTCTATCGATTGTTTTTCGCGTATTTCCGCCATTACGATCGGCTTTTCTTGCGCTAGAGCTTCGGGTGTTAAAGTCAGTTGATCACCAATCTCACGCATTAACATCAGCCCAGTTGTAAGCTTATCTTGAGAGCCTTCAATGATATTAAATTGATACACCGTTTGATGATGTTCAGTAATTGCATTGGTATCCGAACCAAAACTAAGGCCAAGCTTTTCTAACTGAGCAATCATATCCCCTTGTGGAACGGATCGAGAGCCCTTAAACGCCATATGCTCTAATAGATGCATCAATCCCTGCTGCTGTTCAGACTCCACCAAGGAACCACCGGCAATTTGCATGCGCATGATAATCGCTTTTTTGGGGTACGGGTGAACCATCAACTGATAAGTTAGGCCATTAGCTAAACGACCTTGATGGATTCGTGGATCAGGGGTTAATTCATTGGCAACCGAGTGTAGAGACATGATGATGTAGCAAGCGCCAAAGAATGGCATTAACCGAGTAAAGAGAGACAAGAGACAACCTCGAATAACATCAGTAAAAAAGAATCGTTATTATTCATGTTTTATCTCGCTTTAGAATGGTTACATACAAAAGCATACAAAAACATCAAGCAACTCAACGAGTAAACCGCTGAGGTTTATTCAACAAAGTTGGCATTTTTGCTCTTAAAATCGGATAGTTTCGCCAAATATCGCTACACTTTTATCTGTTTGTGCACCAAGGTGCCATGCCGCTAGTTGATTGGAGTGATAAAATGAATAAACCGCTTTGGCTACTGCTAGGTGTAAGCCTAATCGCTTGGCCTACTTTTGCCGCCCAGTATGTATTTAAAAATGTGCAAGTATTTGATGGACGACAAGCAACGCTCAGCGCAGCAAAAAATGTCTATGTGCAAGATAATTTGATCAGCAAAATCGAAGATTACCAAGCCCTTAACGTCACTGACTCCAACACCATAGTAATTGATGGTCAAGGCAAAACCTTAATGCCGGGATTGATTGACGCTCATACTCATTTAATGCTCGCCGCCCTGCCTCAACAAACCTTAATGCTTGCTGATCAAGGGTTTATTAATATTGTTGCCGCTAAAACCGCTGCCGATATGCTGCAACGGGGTTATACCAGTGTGCGCGATTTAGGTGGGCCCATTTTTGGCTTAAAAATGGCGATCGATAAGCAGATCACCACCGGTCCTCGTATTTGGCCAGCCGGGGCTTTTATCTCTCAAACTGGCGGCCATGGTGATTTTCGGCTGCCCAATGAGTTAATAACCGCTGATAGTAAAAAACACACTATCTCTGTTAGGACAGGCACTTCAGCGATTGCTGATAGTCCAGATGAAGTCCGTCAGCATGTGCGAGAACAGTTAGCCCTCGGGGCATCGCAGATTAAACTCATGGCAGGTGGTGGCGTCTCATCATTTTATGACCCGCTTGATGTGACTCAATACAGCCTGGCAGAAATTCGCGCCGCGACGGAAGCGGCAGAAAATTGGGGCACCTATGTGACGGTGCACGCTTATACTCCTCGCTCGATTAATCAAGCGATTGATGGTGGGGTTAAATCGATTGAACACGGTCAATTGATTGATGAAAAAACCGCAAAACGAATGGCCAAAGAAGGCATTTGGTGGAGCTTACAACCGTTTACTTCTGAGCGAAAATCCAGCTTTGCCGAAGGCTCGCCGCAACGTCTGAAACAAAAAATGGTCGAACAAGGCACAGACAGGGCCTATCGTTTAGCGAAAAAACATCAAGTAAAAGTCGCGTGGGGAACCGACGTTTTGTTCAGTGCGGAAAAACTCAAAGGGCAAACGCAACTGTTGAGTATTATGACTCGCTGGTACACCCCTGCTGAAGTACTGAAAATGGCTACCTACGACAATGCGCAGCTACTGATGCTCTCAGGAGAGCGTGCGCCTTATCAAGGTAAGTTAGGGGTTATTGAGGCCGGAGCTTTGGCCGATCTGCTGATCGTCAATGGCAATCCGCTACAAGATTTAACCATTTTAGAAGCAACGGATAACCTACAACTGATCATGAAAGACGGCCGTATTTATAAAAATACGCTCTAATCTATACGTCTGCTGGGGGGATCTTATCCCCTCAATTTTCACTACACCTTAAGTATAAAAACAAAGTAATATCAGCCTCATTCTGCCCTATTGGGCTTTGTTGATGGTTACTTTAAATGGAACGTATTATCGAAAAACTGCTCTACTCCGCTCGCTGGATCATGGCACCTATTTATCTCGGTTTGAGTTTTATCCTCCTCGCCTTAGGGATTAAATTTTTTCAAGAAGTGATTCACCTACTCCCAAATATCTTTGCTATTCAAGAAGCTGACCTGATTCTAATCGCGTTATCATTGATTGATATCACCTTAGTTGGCGGGCTGATTGTGATGGTGATGTTTTCTGGCTATGAGAATTTTGTTTCTAAAATCGACGTTGAGGAACATAACGATAAATTGGGCTGGTTGGGTAAACTCGATGCCGGTTCACTGAAAAATAAAGTTGCTGCTTCGATTGTCGCGATCTCTTCAATTCATTTGCTGAAAGTGTTTATGAATACCGAAAATATCGCCAATGAGAAAATACAATGGTATTTGATGCTGCACATTACCTTTGTCATCTCTGCTTTTATGATGGGTTATTTAGATAAAATCACCAAAAAATAATCCGCCGCTAGAGCTAAACATAAAAAAGCCCTGAACCTATCGGATCAGGGCAAAATCATTCACCAACAGGGGGAAAGTGAACTAACTTAAGTCAACATCTTTGCATCCAAACCAAAGCGTTGCAAAAAAACCAACCACATAAGAAATGAGTAGACCGCAGATAAATACCAACATCCCAGGGAAAATACCCTGCGCTGATGTCATTAACGGAATCGCAACAATACCCGATGGCCCAAATACCGTATTCAGTCCGACAGGTAAGCCAAGATAAGAGACTAAACCAATAAAGAAACCACCAGCCGCACCGCCAATACATGCCGTGACAAACGGTTTCACTCTGGGTAGGGTGACGCCATAAATCAGCGGCTCACCAATGCCTAAAATACCCGGAATGATCGCGCCCTTCACTTGGGTGCGCAGCACGGCGTCTTTTTTGGCTTTAAAGTACAGGGCTAGCGACGCGCCAACTTGGCCGCCTCCAGCCATCGCCAAAATAGGAAACAGCGAGTTAAAACCCTGCACATCCATCAAAGCAAAGTAGACCGGAACAAACCCTTGATGAATGCCAAACACCACCGAAATCAAAAATAAACCGGAGAGCAACGCAGCCCCTAGTGGATTATCATTCAGGTTGAGAAACAACCATGACATGCCTTTAAATAACTCACCACCAATCGGCATTATCACCAAAAAAGTCACCGCCCCCATGATCAATAACGTGACGCAAGAGGTTAAGATCATATCTAAATCATCAGGCATGTATTGGCGAACTTTTCTTTCGACCTGAGCTCCCAAAATCGCCGCTAACAGTACGCCGATAATATTGCCTCGAGGGTCAATCGCAAAACCGAAAAATTCACTCATGCCAGAATAAACGCCCGTTGTCGCATCTGGGTTATAACCCAACACAAACAAGGAAGCTAAAATAGCGCCATTGACCCCAGAACCGCCAAATGCCTGCTGCGCGTTATACCCAATTAAGATGCTCAGAAAGGCGAATAATCCTTTGCCAAACACCTTCATATAGGCTATCAGATCCAGCGTAAATTGACTTGGCGATTGACCAAGGACTAGCATCTGCTCTAATAAAGTGGCAAAACCAAGTAATAAACCAGCGGCAATAAAGCCCGGAATTAATGGCGTAAAAATGGTCGCAAACTTACTGAGGAAACGCTGCACGGCACTGGTTTGTTTACTCTTCATCTGCTGTTTTTGCGCCGCAGCAATTGTCGATAAATCCGGCGTATCTGACGTCGATGTAGCGGTAAGCCCAAGATTGGCGATCATCTCATTCATCATTTCAGCCGCAGTTTGCGCTTTACCAGGACCGAGAATAATCTGCAGTTGTTGATCGCTTTCTACCACCCCCATAACCCCAGCAATGGCTTTAATCCCAGCTTGATCGGCGAGGAGGTTATCATTCAATGTTAAGCGTAAGCGGGTCATACAGTTACCACACTTACTAATGTTATCACTGCCGCCGACCGCGCGAAGCAGTTGAGCTATCATGCTCGATGTAATTTTAGCCATTTACCTTACCTCAACACGATTGGATTATTGATCGTTCAGTGCCGCACGAATAAAGCCATGATGCTTTGCCAACCGCTCCGCGGCTTGCTGTGCATTCAGATCGGCAAGGATCATCAAAATCGCCGTTTTACAATGTCGTTGACAAGCTTCTAGCGCTTGTTCAGCTTGCTCTGTACTACAGCCCGTTGCTTCACGAACAATGTTCGTTTGACGCTGAATAAGCTTGGCATTGGTGGCTTCAACATCGACCATTAAATTGCCAAAGACCTTACCGCTGCGAATCATCGCTCCTGTGGTTAACATATTGAGGATCAGCTTCTGCGCCGTGCCAGCCTTCATTCTTGAAGAGCCCGTGACAATTTCAGGGCCAACCACGGGCGTAATAGCAATATCCGCGGCTTGTTCCATTAAACAATTAGGGTTGCAGGCCAGAGAAATCACCGTCGCACCAACGGATTTAGCGTAAGCCATGCCGCCCAGTACATACGGCGTTCGGCCACTAGCGGCGATGCCCACTAAAACATCTTGTTTACCAAAGTGAAAACGCTGCAAATCTTGCTCACCAAGCTCTGCATTATCTTCTGCATTTTCCACGGCTTTTAAAATCGCTTGATGACCACCAGCAATCAGGCCAATCACCAAATCGGGCGAGGTACCATAAGTAGGAGGACATTCGCTAGCATCCAGAATACCTAATCGGCCAGAGGTTCCCGCTCCCATGTAGAACAAACGCCCACCAGATTGCAGAGCAAAAGTAATCACATCGACCGCTTGCGCCACTTGAGGCAAGGTTTTTTCAACCGCTAAAGCGACTTTCTTATCCTCCTGATTGATGATCTGTAACATCTCAAACGCGGATAAGGTATCAATCGCCGCGCTCGCTGGATTACGGCTTTCCGTTACCCATTGGGTTAAATCTATTTTCATGCACAAGCCTATATGTCTAATAACAACTGGTGGCGATTCTATAGAATAAAAAATTCCAATCGAGTGATAAGGATCACAGCTATGGTTATTCATTAACCAGCTAAAGAATGGAATAATCATCCAAAATAAGGTAAAAAAAGCCCAAAGATACGCCAAGTCACTGAATATTATTCACCTTCAAAGCAGATTTAATTCCCAGCAAGGAATAAAAAATTCCAAAAACTGCACCATAAATCGTCTTTTGAATTGCGGATTCGTGGTAAAACTGCTTTTAGCATATGGAGAAATCATCATGTCTATAGTTAATCGAATGATCAGTCGACGTACTCAGCTCTCAGCAAATGAGTTAAAAATTGCCGACTGGATCCTTGCTTATCCTCAGCAAGCGGCCTTAATGACCAGTTTACAATTGGCCGAGCAAGTGAGTGCTAGCCAATCCAGTATCATTAAGTTTGCTCAAAAAATGGGCTTTAAAGGTTACAGTGCTTTTAAGCTATTGCTGGTAGAAGAGCTCAGCCGCAAACAAGCACTCGAATCAACGCCTGTACAGCACAATATTTTTATTAATGATCCACTGGCAGTGATTGCACAAAAGTTAGTCCAAGCAAAAACGGATGCCATGTTTCATACCACCAACGCGCTCTGTTTTGAACAATTTCACCATGCGGTGAATTGGATTAATCAAGCGCATCGGGTACAAATCGTCGGCATTGGCGGCTCGGCACTGACTGGGAAGGATTTAGCTTTCAAGCTATTGAAATTAGGCATTACCGCACTCGCTGAGCAAGACAGTCATGTACAAATTGCTACCGCGCGAACGCTTAGGCCTCAAGATGTCCAAATCGCGATTTCTTTTTCTGGGGATAGAAAAGAGGTCTTTATTGCCGCCGAAGCGGCTAAGCAACAAGGGGCCAAAGTTATTGCTCTGACCGCACCAAAGAAAAGTAAACTGCGTCAGCTGGCGGATATCGCTTTAGATACCATCGCCGATGAAACGCAACATCGCAGCTCGTCTATCGCTTCTCGTACTGCGCAAAATGTCTTAACCGATTTACTGTTTATCAGTTTGGTTCAGCAACGAGAAGATTCAGCGCGACAATTGATAGAGACCATTTCGTCGGACATTCAGCAAATTTTATAAACCTAAGACTCAATCAGCGGCGGATGGGTGACCTGAAAGTAACTGGGCGATAAAGGCCAGCTCTTCTCGGCCTTGCTCATCACTCAATGTTTCAAGCCAAATACTGGCGCTGTAATGCTCGGCTTTGAGTAGTAGCTGACAACCTTCAAAATCAATTAGCCAAGTATGCAAATCGGCATCGAGCTGCTTATCGATAAGCGAAGCCGATAACCACTGCAGAAAACGCTCGCCAAGAGCGGGGAAACTATCCATATCCCATTCTGGCGTGCTCAGGATAAGTCGCCCCGGATCGGCGAGATAATCTTGTAAAGCGAACTCAGCCATGACCGGTTAAATGCTCCTGAATGACATCCAAAAATGGATCGGCGTATTTCTCTAGTTTGCGCTGACCAACACCGTTAACAGCCAACATCTCACCATACGAGGTCGGTAAAATATCCGCCATATCAATTAGAGTCGCATCACTAAAGACCACATACGGTGGTAAGCCTTCTTCATCGGCCAGCGATTTACGCAGTTTGCGCAATTTCGCAAACAGTTTTTTGTCGTAGTTTTTATTCGACAATTTATCCGATTTCACCGCCCGTGCTGCGGTATCTAAACGTGGCACGGCTAATTCAACCGCTTTGTCGCCACGCAGAATCGGCCGAGCTTCTTCGGTCAACTGCAAGGTGGAATTGCGAGTAATATTTTGCTGTAGCAAGCCCTTATGAATCAACTGACGGAAAATACTCACCCAGTAATCATGGCTGTGATCGCGCCCTAAACCATAGGTAGAGAGTTTATCGTGACCATTTTCACGAATCCGGATATTTTGCATCCCACGCAGCACTTCCACCACGTAACCAATCCCAAAACTCTGCTGAACACGATAAACACAAGACAGCGCTTTGCGCACTTGCTCCGTGGCATCGAAATGTTTCGGTGGGTCAAGGCAGACATCACAGTTACCGCAAGGCGTGTCACGGTATTCACCAAAGTAGTTGAGCAATACTTGTCGGCGGCAGGTTTGCGCCTCAGCAAAATGGCTCATCGCCGTCAGTTTATGGCTTTCTACTTGCTTTTGTGGCCCCTCTTCTTTTTCATCTAGCATGCGTCGCAGCCAAACGATATCGGCAGGATCGTAAAGCATGATCGCTTCAGCAGGCAAACCATCTCGTCCCGCACGTCCGGTTTCTTGATAGTAAGATTCAATATTGCGTGGAATATCAAAATGGACCACAAAACGCACATTGGACTTATTTATGCCCATCCCAAAGGCAACGGTAGCGACAACAATTTGCACATCATCACGCTGAAACGCCTCTTGAACATAAGCACGCTCATCAACCTCCATCCCAGCATGATAACTGGCCGCTCGAATGCCGTTATTGCACAGTTTTTCAGTCAGCATTTCGACTTTTTTGCGACTGCCACAATAGATGATCCCACATTGGCCGCGTTGCGTTTCTAAATAACGGATCACTTGTGATACGGGTTTGTGCTTTTCGACTAAGGTGTAACGAATATTGGGCCGATCAAAGCTGCCCAAATAAGTGTGCGGGTTAGCCAATTGCAGGCGATGTAAAATATCAATTCGCGTTGCATCATCTGCCGTTGCCGTCAGTGCCATAAAAGGAACGTGAGGGAAAACCTGTTTAAGTTGACCAAGTGAGGCGTACTCTCGGCGAAAATCATGCCCCCACTGAGAAATACAGTGCGCCTCATCCACGGCGATCATCGCTAATGGTAGCTGTTGTAAACGTTCGATAAAATCGGTCATTAACACTCGCTCTGGCGAGACATAGAGCAATTTTATCTGTCCACGATTAATTCGGTTGTAAATCGCAATCAGCGTCTCACGTGAGAGACTAGAGTTGACACACTCCGCGGCAACACCATTAGCTTTGAGCTGATCAACCTGATCTTTCATCAAAGAGATCAGCGGTGAAATCACCACCGTGAGCCCAGGCAAAACTAATGCGGGGATCTGGTAGCAAAGCGATTTACCGCCCCCTGTGGGCATAATCACCAAACTGTCTTGTCCAGCGATAGCCGCCTCTATCACCTCTTGCTGTCCAACCCGAAACGTCTGATAGCCAAACACCTCACGTAACACGTGCTGCGGCGATAAGTTAAGTTCCGGTTGTTCAACGAGTACAGTGGCGGTCATGCAAGCTCTCAATCATGAGTGGGGATGCTGATACTTCAAGCATCAGAACAGTCGGTTATTGTAGTGCCGTTTGCCGGTGAATAAAACCGCAAAGTAGTCGATGAATTCGATTTACAGGTTATACTCTCAGCGGTTAACCTTTAGTTACGTTTTTACGTATTAGTTAACACGCCCTGACCAGCATTTCTCCTCTTTATCCCTTGCGACTGCAGAGAATTCGACATCATGACATTAGAACAACAACAAGAAGCTAAAAAAGGAATTTTTTTAGCGATCAGTGCTTACACCATGTGGGGCGTAGCACCGATTTATTTTAAATTACTGGGCCACGTTTCTCCGCTAGAAATTCTCAGTCATCGGATTATTTGGTCTTTCTTCTTACTAGCAGGCTTACTTCACTTCAGTCATCAGTGGCGTCATGTAGTGGATATTTTCCAATCCAAAATCAAGCTCGGTTATTTATTAATCACCGCCCTCCTGATTGGTGGTAACTGGTTGATTTTTATTTGGGCGATTAATGCTAACCATATGCTCGATGCGAGCCTAGGCTATTATATTAACCCGATCCTGAATGTTTTTCTTGGCATGCTATTTTTAGGTGAGCGACTACGCAAATTACAATGGTTTGCCGTGCTACTGGCGATGATTGGCGTTGCCATTCAGTTGGTGGTATTTGGATCGCTGCCAGTGGTAGCGCTAGTGCTCGCCACTACATTTGGTTTATACGGTTTACTGCGCAAAAAAGTCGGCGTGGGGGCGCAAAGTGGCCTATTTATCGAAACCTTATTTTTACTGCCTGTCGCCGCGTTATATCTGTTTATGCTGGCCGATACGCCAACCAGCCACCTATCGAACAATGACTGGTCATTGAATCTACTGCTGATCAGCGCAGGTATCATCACCACTTTACCTTTGCTCTGTTTCACTGGTGCGGCAACACGCCTTAAGTTATCGACGCTCGGTTTCTTCCAATATATCGGTCCCAGCTTGATGTTTTTGTTAGCCGTATTGGTGTATGGCGAAGCATTCAGCGCCGATAAAGCGATCACTTTCGTCTTTATTTGGGGCGCATTAATCGCCTTTAGTTATGATGGTTTAACTTATAAACGTCATACCACACGTATTGTTACCGAGTAAAATAATCATCTAAATTGAGCCAATAACCATGAATGAAATCAGCTTATTAATCACTTTAGCCAGTGTCCATTTCATTGCTTTGATGAGTCCGGGGCCAGATATGGCGCTGGTGATTCAAAACGCCACTCGCTATGGTCGCCACACTGGGCTTTATATTGCCCTCGGGCTCTCCTGCGGCATCTTGCTTCACTCGTTATTAAGCTTAACGGGAGTCAGCTATCTTGTTCATCAACAGCCCTTGCTGTTTGCACTTGTCCAAGTCGCTGGTGGCAGTTACTTACTCTATCTGGGCAGCAATGCATTACGCCATACCATGCAACACTGGAAAACAGACAGTGGGGTTATCTCTCAGCGCACAGAATTGCTACTGAATAATAAGCGACAAGCGTTTTCTCGTGGCTTAATTACCAATCTGTTTAATCCTAAGGCCTTGGTTTTTTTCATCAGTTTGATGTCAACGTTAGTGCCAGCCAGTATGTCACTACAAGGTAAAGGGATGGCGTTACTGATTCTATGGGCTATCTCACTGCTGTGGTTTGCCGCACTAGCGTGGATGCTATCAACCGAGCGCTTGCAGCGTAAATTGCAACGAGCAAGCCGCTATATTGATTTATTATGTGGGATTATTTTCAGCCTAATTGGCTTAATGGTTCTCTCTCAAGCGCTGATCGGCTTGTTTTATCAATCCTAATCGATCTTCGAGCTCAGCGAGCAAAGAGGAAGATTGGCTTACCCTTTTGTAAGCGATCTCGCACAAATAAGTAAGCCAACATCGTTTTCTCTCTAGAGTAACGCCACTAAAAAAACCATAACTAGCTGAATTTAAAAACTTTAAAACAAAATCTATAGCATGGAATTTATTGTGCATTTATTTTTAGTCTCTTGTTGAAGCCGCTTAAAAGCGTAATATGAGTGGTGTCGGAAGGATGCTGACACGGAACAGAAATTACTACGGACAGTAAACGTCAGGATGACGAGTGATGGTTAAGGATTAATCATCAGCAAGGACTGCACAGGGACATTGAAAGGATGCACTCGTTACTAGGATGGTAACGACAACGGAATGACAATGGACTCCTCTGGATGAGGCAAGGATTGAACATCAGGATGATGTCAAGGACACTGCTCAGGGAACAAGTAAGCGAACTAACAGGATGGTTAGTCGATCAGGATGATAAAGGACACCGCTAGGAAGGCGATGGACGGATTACGCTAAAGGATATGGCATACTATCAAGGAATTGATGCAGGGAGCACCGATTGAGTAGCTGGATTGCTGCAAGTAAGACCCTAACCCCGCAGGCTTTGCCCGCGGGGTTTTCTTTTATCGGTAATCAGCGTTACCCACTTGTTTGGTAACGCTGAAAAACGTTAGGCTTTTTCTAGTCGAGCATAAGCGGTGACCAGCCATTTAATGCCTTCACCATTAAACGCGACTTGCACTCTGCTTTGTGGGCCACTGCCTTCAAAGTTGATGATCGTACCTTCACCGAATTTCGGATGCCGCACTCGCGCCCCTAAACTAAAGCCCGTTTCATTAAAATTCTCTTTCACCGCACTAGTGCTAAACCGGCCACTGCTAGTGGGCCTGCTGACTTGCGCTTTCATACGCACTTCATCTAAACACTGCTCAGGTAGTTCGCGAATAAAACGTGATGGCTTGTGGTACTTATCTTGGCCATACAAACGGCGAATTTCTGCATGGGTGATGTATAACTTTTGCATCGCTCGCGTCATGCCGACATAACACAGACGGCGCTCTTCTTCTAAACGCCCCGCTTCTTCAGCGGACATTTGGCTCGGGAACATACCCTCTTCGACGCCAACCATAAACACCAAAGGAAATTCGAGTCCTTTCGCGCTGTGTAATGTCATCAATTGCACCGCATCATCAAACTCATCCGCTTGCCCTTCTCCAGCTTCCAGTGCAGCATGGGTTAAAAATGCGGTTAGCATGCTCATCTCATCAGCTTCTTCCGGTTTTTCAAACTGACGTGTGGCGGTGACCAATTCCTCCAAGTTTTCGATTCGCGCCTTAGATTTTTCGCCTTTCTCTTGTTCATACATGGCGTATAAACCTGACGTTTTGATCACGTGGTCCGTTTGTACGTAAAGAGGCATCTCAGCGCTATCATCTTCCAAGGCATTAATCAGCTCAACAAAGCGGCTCAAAGCTCCCGCAGCGCGCCCGGTTAGCACTTGCTCATTCAATAACGCAATACTGGCATCCCACAAAGTACAGCCGCGATCACGGGCGGCAAAACGAATGGTTTCCAGCGTTTTATCACCCAGACCTCGCACCGGAGTATTGATCACTCGTTCAAAAGCCGAATCATCATGACGATTCGCGATTAAACGTAAATAGCTCAGCGAATCTTTGATCTCTTGGCGTTCAAAAAAGCGCATCCCGCCATAGATGCGATAAGGTAGACCAGCTTGAATTAACGCTTCTTCCAATACCCGTGACTGAGCGTTATTGCGATAAAGCATCGCACAATCATTGAGTAAACCGCCGTTATCTCGCCACTCTTTAATTTTGGTCACCGTAAAGCGGGCTTCATCCAAATCGTTATAAGCAGAGTACACCGAGATCCGTTCACCTTCATTACCATCGGTCCATAGCTCTTTCCCCATCCGCTCGGTGTTATTGGCAATTAAGGCATTCGAGGCTTGTAAAATGGTTTTGGTTGAACGGTAGTTTTGCTCAAGACGAATGGTGTTAACACTCGGAAATTCCAAGGTGAATTTTTCAATATTGGCGATATTCGCTCCGCGCCAGCCATAAATCGATTGATCGTCATCACCCACAATCATCACATGGCATTCAGGCCCAGCTAACATGCGTAGCCAAGCGTACTGAATATTATTGGTATCTTGAAATTCGTCGACCAGAATATGTTTGAAACGCGCTTGATAGTGTTGGCGAATGTGCTGTTTATCACGCAAAAGCTCGTGAGTACGCAATAAAATTTCGGCAAAATCGACCAACCCCGCTCGGTCGCACGCTTCTTGATAAGCGCTGTACAACTGCAGATAGGTTTGCGTCACCGGATCGCGGTAAACATCAATATGCCGCGGACGTAATCCTTCGTCTTTTTTGCCATTGATCCACCAACAAACCTGTTTAGCGGGCCACTGTTTCTCATCAAGATTTTGCGCTTTGATTAAACGGCGTAATAAACGCAGTTGATCTTCAGAATCTAAGATTTGAAAATCTTCCGGCAAATTGGCATCTAAATAGTGAGCACGTAAGATACGGTGACAAATGCCATGGAAAGTACCATTCCACATACCCGATGCGCTGCCTTGCATTAGCTCTTCAATTCGTCCACGCATTTCTGCAGCGGCTTTATTGGTAAACGTCACCGACATGACCGAAAATGGCGACGCTTGTTCAACCGAGATTAGCCAAGCAATACGATGTACTAGTACCCGTGTTTTGCCACTGCCCGCTCCTGCCAACACTAATAGATTTTCTAAAGGGGCGGCAACGGCTTCGCGCTGTTTATCGTTGAGACCATCGAGCAAAAGAGAGGGATCCATCATGGCTAATCTACTGTTTATTTATACATAATTTGTACGATTATACTCTTAAACGATGGGATAACCAAATGACGTCATAAGTCTCCGTTTCATCGTGATCGTCGAGTGATGGAATAGAAAAGGGCTGCATGTGCAGCCCTCCTAAGTGGTGTTTGCTTGACGTGTATTTAAGCGGGGATCCCAGCATGGCGCAGCATGGCGTCGATTTGTGGTTCACGACCACGAAAACGCTTGAATAGCTCCATAGGCTCTTCACTGCCGCCCATTTCAAGAATGTTTTCTAGAAAGCTTTGTCCGGTTTGAGTATTAAAAATGCCCTCTTCTTCAAAGCGTGAGAACGCATCGGCAGACAACACCTCAGCCCATAAATAGCTGTAGTAACCGGCGCTATAACCACCAGCAAAAATATGGCTAAAGCTGTGAGAGAAACGGTTCCACTCTAAGCTTGGTAATACTGAGATCTTTTTCTTCACCTCAGCTAAGGTTTCTAGCACTTTTGGCCCTACTTCTGGGTCGTAGGTGGTATGAAGCGTAAAGTCGAACAGACCGAATTCCAATTGACGCAGAATAAACATCGCCGATTGGAAATTCTTCGCAGCGAGCATTTTATCCAGCATGGCTTTTGGCAGCGGTTCACCGGTTTGGTAATGACCTGAAATAAAGGTCAATGCCTCTTCTTCCCAGCACCAGTTTTCTAAAAATTGACTCGGTAACTCAACCGCATCCCAAGGCACACCATTGATGCCAGACACTGAACCCACTTCAACTTGAGTCAGCATATGATGAATACCGTGACCAAATTCGTGGAATAAAGTCACCACTTCGTCATGAGTAAATAAGGCTGGTTTATCGCCGACTGGACGGTTGAAATTACAGGTTAAATAAGCCACTGGCGTTTGCAATTCACCATTTTGCGTCACACGACGGCCACGGCAATCGTCCATCCAAGCACCGCCCCGTTTATGCTCACGAGCGTACAGATCAAGATAGAAGCTACCACGCAGGGTATGGTTGGAATCAAAAATATCAAAGAAACGTACCGAAGGATGCCAAGTATCCACCCCTGCACGCTCTTTAACCGACATACCGAACACACGGTGAAGCACTTCAAATAAGCCTTTGACTACCGTTGTTTCAGGGAAATAAGGACGCAATTCTTCATCGGAAATGTTAAACAAGTGCTGTTTTTGCTTCTCACTGTAGTATGCCACATCCCATAATTGCAGCTCAGACACGCCATATTCTTGCTCAGCAAATTGGCGTAAGGCTTCTACTTCACGCTCGCCTTGAGGCTTGGCTTTCGCCGCCAAATCATTCAGGAAGCCCAACACTTGATCTGGGGTTTCCGCCATTTTGGTCGCTAATGATTTTTCACTGTAAGAGTTAAACCCTAACATCCGAGCAATTTCATGGCGTAGCTTGAGTTTCTCAGCGATGATTTCGCTGTTGTCCCATTGACCAGCGTTAGGGCCGCGATCCGATGCTCGCGTCACGTACGCTTCGTACAACTCTTGACGCAGAGCTTGGTTATCACAATAGGTCATCACGGGTAGATAAGAAGGCATCTCTAGAGTCAATAAATACCCTTCTAACCCTTTCGCTTCTGCGGCCGCTTTCGCTGCAGCAAGGGCCGATTCTGGCATACCTGCTAACTGCTCAACATCGGAGATCTGTTTACTCCAGCCCATGGTGGCATCAAGCACGTTATTAGAAAACTTTGAACCTAACTCGGACATGCGCTTACTGATCTCACCATAGCGTTTCTGCTCCGCGGCAGGTAAGCCAATCCCTGAAAGCTCAAAATCACGCAGGCCATCGTCGATGGTTTTTTGCTGAGCTCGAGTTAAGGTTGCAAACTCTGGACTGGCTTTAATGGCTTTATAGGCGTCAAACAGCCCTTTGTGTTGTCCAACCCAAGTGCTGTACTCAGACAGCAGAGGCAGACAGCTTTCATAAGCGTCACGTAGCTCATCACTATTAACAACGGAATTCATGTGACTAACAGGCGACCACACTCGGCTTAAGCGATCATCGACTTCTTCAATCGGCGCAATCACACTCGCCCATGAAGGTTGAGTGTTACCCTCAAGAACTTGGTTAATTTTAGTGCGGCAAGCTTCAATCACCTGTTCAACCGCAGGTTTTACATGCTCAGGTTTAATGGCAGAAAACGGCGGTAAGTCCGTGAACGTGAGAAGAGGGTTTGACATATAACATTCCTTTTGAGTTAAGACGTGTCGCTCTCCTTCCTATTTGGATTAGCAAAGTAAGAAGGTTCTTGTTATGAGAAAGTAAATCGGGGTGGTGAAGCAAAATTTCAATAGCGACTTAAGTATTATGACTTAAAATCACCACAAGATTGACGATCTTAAGCTAACTTTCACCCCACTGTCCCAAACGACTTGGAGTTGTAGGTAGGCGGCCAGTGAATCAATCCCCATGAGCATAGACAAACGATATGACTGAGGTGAATGAACGTCGCCAACACCGCAGCAGCTTTAAGTACGAAGGAGATATCATCAACTCACCTCGCTCAGACTGACGTATCACCAATCTGCACCTGAAACGCTTTTGAGTATATAATCAGGCGATATTATTTGATTCACTAGCCACACTCGCTCAGGGTGTTTTGAGAGCTCATTTTGCTAAGTTATCGTCACAGTTTTCATGCTGGCAACCACGCTGATGTATTAAAGCATATCGTACAAAGTCTTATTCTCAATGCGTTACAGCAAAAAGAGACGCCATTTGTTTATCACGATACTCATTCTGGCGTTGGGCGCTACGATTTAACCCACGAGTGGTCAGAAAAAACCGGAGAATACAAACAAGGGATTGGCCGATTATGGCAGCAGGCAGACACGCCCGCTGAAATAGACAGTTATCTGGAGGCAGTTAAAGCACTCAACCAAGGCGAGGAGCTACGCTATTACCCAGGTTCACCACGCATCGCTCGTGCTCACCTTCGTGCCCAAGACCGCATGGTACTCAGCGAGCTGCATCCCAGTGATTACCCATTACTGGAGCAAGAATTTGCCCGTGATCGCCAAGTGGCGATTTACAAACAAGACGGCTTTGCACGCTTAAAAGCCAGCTTACCGCCGAAAGAACGCCGCGGTTTGGTGCTGATTGATCCGCCTTATGAGCTGGCCAAAGAGTATCGCGATGTAGTGCAAGCCATCGCGCAAAGCCATAAACGTTGGTCAACGGGCATTTATGCGATTTGGTATCCCGTGGTTAACCGCTGCGATATTGATGATATGTTAGATGGGCTAGCTAACCTTGGCATTCGTAAAATATTACAAATTGAGCTTGGCGTAGCACCCGATACCAACCAACGCGGTATGACCGCGTCAGGGATGATTGTAATTAACCCGCCGTGGAAACTGGAGAGTGAAATGCAAACCATTCTGCCGTTTCTCAAGCAAGCCATCGCTCCCGCAACGGGTCATTTTAAAGTCGAATGGGTTGTTCCAGAATAAACTGACCCAATCTACTTAATAAAGCACTGAAAAGAATAACGGAGAAAGGAATGACAACACATTTTGATTATATCTGTATTGGCGGCGGCAGCGGTGGCATCGCCTCGGCGAACCGTGCGGCAATGTATGGCGCAAAAGTCGCTTTGATTGAAGCGAAAGATCTCGGTGGCACTTGTGTGAATGTCGGCTGTGTGCCGAAAAAAGTCATGTGGCATGGCGCTCAAATTGCCGAAGCAATGCAGCTTTACGCGAAAGACTACGGCTTTGATGTCAAGGTTAATGGTCTAGATTGGTCAAAACTGATTGAAAGCCGCCAAGCCTATATTGGTCGCATTCATCAATCTTACGATCGCGTGCTCGGTAATAACAAAGTGCATGTTATTCGTGGTTTTGCCCGTTTTATTGATGCCAAAACCATCGAAGTCGAAGGTCAGCACTATACTGCCGATCATATTTTGATTGCCGTGGGTGGCCGACCAACCATTCCAAACATTCCTGGCGCAGAATACGGTATTGATTCCAACGGTTTCTTTGAGTTAACCGAGCAACCGAAACGCGTAGCCGTGGTCGGCGCTGGTTATATTGCGGTTGAGATAGCTGGGGTACTGCATGCCCTTGGCACAGAGACCCACTTGTTTGTACGTAAAGAATCACCACTGCGCAGCTTTGATCCGATGATCATCGATACCTTAACCGAAGTAATGAAAACGGAAGGGCCAACGCTGCACACCCATAGCGTGCCAAAACAAGTAATTAAAGAGGCCGATGGCAGCCTGACACTGCATCTTGAAAATGGCCAAAGCTGCAATGTCGACACCCTGATCTGGGCGATTGGCCGTCATCCCGCGACTGATGCGATTAATCTTGCTGCCACTGGCGTAGCGACTAATGAGCAAGGCTACATTAAAGTCGATCAATACCAAAATACCAATGTTGAAGGCATTTACTGTGTCGGCGATATTATGGAAGGCGGTATTGAGTTGACCCCCGTGGCCGTCAAAGCGGGTCGTCAGTTGTCTGAGCGTTTGTTCAACAACAAACCTGAAGCGAAAATGGATTATGATTTAGTGCCTACCGTGGTCTTTAGTCACCCACCGATTGGCACCATTGGCTTAACCGAACCTGATGCGATCGCTAAGTATGGCGCCGATCAGGTCAAAGTCTATACATCGAGCTTTACTGCTATGTATACCGCAGTCACCTCTCATCGCCAGCCATGCAAAATGAAATTAGTCTGCGCGGGCCCCGAAGAAACCGTGGTCGGTTTACATGGTATTGGCTTTACGGTGGATGAAATGATTCAAGGTTTTGCGGTTGCAATGAAGATGGGCGCGACGAAAGCTGACTTTGATTCGGTAGTGGCTATTCACCCAACGGGCAGTGAAGAATTTGTTACCATGCGGTAACGTCTCCTCCTAATAAAACTGCGAGCTGACATTTTGGCTCGCAGTTTTTGTTTATACACTTATCTTAACGTAATCACTCTTGTTGAATCGGCGCCTCTAAACCGTAAGACTCAAATATCCGCGTAATTTCCCCTGAGCGGCGCATTTCAGTCAACGCTGCCTCTAATTGATTAATGTATTGGTAGTTTGCTGAGCGTTTAGGCACACTAAAAAAGCGTCCATTAAGCGAAACATCCGTATAACTGATTTTTCTCAGTTCGGGATCATTTTCAAATACGTCCAGCCCATGCTGCTCCGAAGTGATAGCCAAATCAAATCGACCCGCCTTGAGCATATTAATAATTTGATCGCCGCTAGTGACAAAAATGGTCCGTAACTGATCGGTATTTTGATTAAATTGCGAACTATAAAAACTGCCATTTAATGCACCAACCACATACCCTTTACTGACGATTTCATCAAAACCTTTAGCATCGATATCAGCGTTTTTACGAGTGAAGTAAAAGACCTCTCTTTGACCATAACCCATGAGTAGAGGATGTAAATAGACCTCACGCTCCTCATCCATCGAGTGTAAGGGGATTAAGTCAACACCGCCTTGCGGCGCAACGCCAATGGTTCTCGCCCAAGGCACTTGCGTCCACTGAACTTGATGGCCTAATTTACTGATGACTTGGGTGATCACATCGCCACCCGGCCCTTTACACTGACCATTTTCAAAATAAAGATAGGGGATTCGGTCTCGACAATGGCCTTGCCACGTCACATTGGCCCACAGTGGTGCAGCAAGAAATAAACTTAACCCGCTGACGATAAAGAACTTAATACTTTTACTCATGCTAACGCCTCCAGTTAGTAATAGCGTATGCTCCATAACAGAGCGGCTATCAATGAGCAAAGTATAGACAGTGATTACGGCTATTGCTGAATGGAATGACGCCGATAAGACCTATCTTCATTAAGTCACTGCAATATGATGTATTTCTTTATGTAACTAAGTTGGTTAAACTAATTCAAATTCATAATAATAAAAACCAAACTTCGTGCCCGACCCAGCCTCCATTACTCAGTGCTTTTATGATTACCTTGATCTATCAGAATCGGATCAAAATCAGTGGCTTGAATCATTACAACGGCAGAATTCCGCTCTCTATCAACAATTGGTGACTTTGTTGGCTTCAAAAACAACGTCGACCTTTTCTTTGAGCCAACTATTAACGGATCATGCCCAGACTTGGTCTAGCTCAAGACAAGACTATTCCAATTTGCGCATCGATAAATATCAGTTAACCGAGGAGATTGGTCGAGGTGGCGTGGGCGTTGTCTATGCCGCCCATCGAGCGGATGATTCTTTCGAACAACAGTTGGCGGTTAAATTTATTCAACCGACCATGAACCAAGTATTGGGTTCTCGAATATTATTTAACGAGGCGCAGTTACTGGCTAAACTTAATCATCCTGCTATCGCCAAGGTATTTGATGGCGGCATTTATAATGATCAGGTTTATATGGTTATGGAGCGCATTGATGGCCTAGCGTTCAACACTCACCTCCAACATTATCAGCTCAACCTGCGCCAGCGATTACAATTATTCAGTCAGTTATGTCGTGCCATTGAACATGCGCATGATCACCAGATCCTGCATGCCGATCTTAAACCCGAAAATATTCTCGTCACCGAACAGCATCAATTAAAGCTAATTGATTTTAATCTCACGCAAAAATTGCGTGAGGGACATGGTGATAAGCCACAATTTGAATTTAAAGCTTACAGTGCCGACTATGCCAGCCCTGAACAAAAACGGGGAGATTATTTAACTCAACAAAGTGACGTTTATTCATTAGGCAAAGTGCTGGCGAGCATAATCCCTGTGGCTTCACTGACTCCAACTTTAACCCTGATCATAAACCAAGCGACAGCAGATCATACTACCGAAAGATATCAAACTGTTGGCGAGCTGCGACAAGATATTGATGCGCTGCTCTGAGGGATCCCCTCATAATTTCCCCAAAGCGCAACCGTACTTGAATAGATTTTGAGCAAGCAGGGTTGCAGCTACGAGTAAGTCTTCCCTTGTTATTGTGTAGCCAGAATGCCGCAGAACTTCCAT
>NZ_VHTC01000038.1:0-25497 GCF_013048685.1 Vibrio sp. A8-1 | reverse complement strand
GGAGCAAGTCTTGAAGTTTTAACTAGGTACATTGAGAGTCAGAATCGTCCTGACTAATTTTTGCTACTTCGTAGCAATGCCTTACATCCTCCCCATAAATGGGGAGGTTTTACGCCAAAATGATAAAAGGTCTAGGGGTATTCCCAGCGTTAACATCAGAATATCACGACTTTTTTTAATGCAAGGGGTAAAAGCCTATTTATTTCTGTTTTGCTCATCGTTTAAATTTCGATTGGTGATATTTACGAAAGTCGATGGAACGATAAAGAAAGCGAAATATTCCAGTAGTTGAAAGGCTTTTTCTTTGATTAATTCAACGATGTTGAATACGCCACCTTCGCTTTGCTAGCAAAAAACATCATTCATATCGAAGGGGTTGGCGGATTTTATGTTGCATTCACTAGCGAAAATACATTTTTAAACAAAGAGTCTGATTACCTTAATGTTGACTTTCAAGCGCTGCTCTTTAAAGCGTAGCGCTTGATACGGCAGTTGATGATGAAGCTTGAGTTACTACTAAATTCGATGAAATCTTAAACAAATTTATTCTATCAGGGGGTTGCTTAATTGGAATAGCATTTATACTGGTTTTAAATTTTTTATAGGAGATAGATTTATGAGCGCTTCAGATTGGTTAGTTGTTGTATTGATTGGTATGTGTGGTTGGCCTTTCAGAAAGGACGGTCGCCTTTGTCTTAAGTTATTAATTTGTTCAGCTTTCATTATCCCACTAGCAACTTTAGCGAGTTTGCAGAAATTCATTGAGAGAGAGGATGCGAATAAAAAAATCATTGATTAAAATTAACGATCAGCAGGCTAACCCTGACTGGGCGCTGAAGGATCCCCTCATAAATTACCCAGCACATTGTAATGGTTTAATGAAACTGGAGTGATTTATAGCTTAATATAAGAAAAAGTTAACTGGTAGTTTACATGACCCGAAAAGACAATATCGTATTCAGTCCAAAGCAAAAACTTGAATACGCCAAACTGATGATTGAAGACGGCTACACCAACAAACAAATTGAAGAAATGTCGGGTGCATGCAAGTCGGCTGTTTCAAGATGGAAAGTGCAATATCTGGCGGAATTACAAGGCAAAACACCTGTGAATGTTAAAGCGTTAACGGAAGACCAGCGGAAAATACAACTCCTTGATGGTCAACTGAAACAAGCGCTTAGGGACAATGACATATTAAAAAAGGCTGCGGATTTCTTCATTCGCGACAATCAAAACTTAAAATGATTGGGTATCCGGATTAAGTGGTGTATCCGATGTTTTACGAACACCTGCACAAGCTTCGCTCTCTCCGTATTTCCTAGTTGGCAGGAAAAGTTGGGGCGAGTGCCTCAAAGCAGCTGCTGCTTCACATCCCGAGAGAGGTTCACGAAAGGCTGATGAAAAAATTCGATTCAGCCAAGTCGTGCGAATCCTTGAATGCCCTGGTGACGAATATCATGCCAATGGCCTTGCAGCCTGAGCGGCCTTTTGCTCTCAATCAGCGGCTAGATGGGCGCAGTGCAGGTCTCTGACGGATCGACCTGAATGTAGTTACGTATCGAATACGCCCTCAATCAGAATCTGGTTGTGTCGTAGACTGGGCCGCTATAAGATAGTAACCAATTACTATCTTATAGGCTTATTATGACTCAGAAACGTAAATTGACGGCTGAAGAACGCCGGGAGCTCACTATCGACGCGGTCATCGACCTGAGCGCGCAGGATGATCCAGCTAATATCACCACCAGCAGCATCGCCAAGCACATGCGGGTCACCCAAGGTGCGCTGTTCCGCCACTTTCCAAGCAAGGACGCAATCTGGGAGGCGGTCGTCGGTAGTGTGGCCGAGCGTGTGATGAAGCGGCTGGATAAAGCCTCTGCCTCGGCGAACAGCCCGTTGGCTGTGCTCAAGGCGATGTTCCATGCCCATATCACGTTTATCGTCGAGCATCCGGGCGTGCCCCGGCTGATGATGGGGCAGTTGCAGCACGCCAGACCCACACCAGCCCGCCGTATGGTTTGCTCATTGCTGTCTCGCTACCGTGAGCGGATCGAGAAATTGCTGAACGAAGCGCAGGCGACTGGCGAGCTACGTCGGGATCTGGATATTGAGGCGGCCGCCACGCAGTTCATCGGCACCATCCAGGGGTTGGTCATGCAGTCGCTGATTATCGGCAATATCAATCATATGGCCGAACAGGCCGAGGGGACGTTCCACCTTTACTGTCACGGTATTCTGCAAGAGCGAGGTGATCACTCATGATAGGTCTAGCCCAACGCTTGGGGCACATATTGGCGGTTGTCGTTGGCCTGTCCATGGGTATGGTGCTGCTTGTCTTCTTCGTGGTCAACAGCCAGCCCCCGGAGCGAAGTGACACGCCGCCGCTCCCCACGGCGGTGGCGGTGATCAAGGCGCAGCCGCTGGCATTTCGTCTCGAGGCACGTGGCCACGGCGTGGCGCGCCCTGTCGAAACCTGGCAGGCCGTGGCCAACGTCTCGGGCCGAGTGGTGGCGCGCCACCCGAATCTGGAGAGCGGCTCCCTGCTGCGCGAAGGCACCTTGCTGCTGGCGCTGGACCCGAGTCGCTACGAGCTGGCCATCGCCGAGGCCGAGGCGGAGTTGACACAGCTCGAGGCCGAGGAGGCTAATACCCGGCGTTTGCTGGATTTGGAACGCCAGGCACTCGATCTCGCCGAGCAAGAACTTACACGAATCGAACGGCTGGCGGCCACCGGTTCTGTCTCCACTTCTCAGCGTGATGCTCAACGTCGCAGCACTGTAGGGCAGCGCCAGGCGGTGGCCACTCTGGAGAATACTTTGGCCTTGCTGCCAGCCCAGCGCGAGCGGGCATCGGTGCGTCTTGCTCAGGCGCGCCGTGACTTGGCGGATACCCGCTTCGAGGCGCCCTATGACCTGCGCCTCGGTGAGATAGACGTAGAGCTTCACTATTTCGTGGGTGCGGGCCAGCGGCTGTTCGAGGCGGATAGCCTAACGGCTGCCGAGGTGGAGGCACGCATTCCCTTCAGCATGGTACGACGCCTCCTGGGCAGTGTGGCGCCAGTCGAGCTTAAGCCCGGCACCCTGGATCTAAGCGAGCGCATCGATCTGGATTCGATCGATGCTGAGCTGGAACTGGTCGGAGCCCCCGGGGTTAGCTGGAAAGGTCGGGTGGTGCGTGTAGCCAACGGCCTCGACCCGGCCACCCGCGCAGTGCGAGTAGTCATAAGGGTTGAGGAGCCTTGGCGCGATGCCCGGCCACCTGACCATCCGCCATTACAGCGCGACATGTACACTCGGGTGCGTCTCTCGGCCCCCAGCCCTGAGCCGCAGCTGCTGGTACCCGCTTCAGCGCTTCACCAGGGCGAGCTCTATCTGGCCGACGAGCAGGATCGCCTGGTCAGACGCCCGGTGTCTGTAGCCTTTAAACAGGGAGACTTGGCGGTGATCGAGTCGGGCCTCACTCCGGGCGAGCGGGTGGTGCTCGATGACCTGCAGCCGGCCATCGAGGGAATGGCACTCTCCGTGCGTCGGAACGAGGCCGCCGAGGCGCGTCTGGCCACCCAGGCCCGGGGCAAAGTGCCAGCGGGAGAGCAGCCATGATTCGCTGGTTTGCCGCTCACCCCACCGCCGCCAACTTGCTGCTGATCCTGCTGCTGGCAGCAGGCCTCTTCGCTGCGCCCCACCTCAAGCGTGAAACTTTCCCCGACTATCGCCCGGTAGAAGTGTCAGTGGAGGTGCTCTACCGCGGGGCCAGCGCCGCCGACGTCGAGGACGCCGTGTGTCGGCGCCTGCACGATGCAGTTAAAGGCGTGGAGTTTCTCGATGAGTTCAGCTGTGTGGCTCAGGACAACCTGGCCAGTGCCACGGCAACCATGTCTGCGGGGGGCGATGCAATTCGCTTCCTGAATGAGATCGACACCGAGGTGAATGCCATCACCGAGCTGCCGGCCCGCGCCGACTCACCCGTCGTGAGGGAGCTTCACCGCAGTGACATGGTTGCGGCAGTAGCGGTGTCTGGCGACATGCCAATGCACCAGCTCGAGGACTACGCCCTGCGCCTGGAAGAGCGGATCATGACGCTGCCCGGCGTGGCTGAGGTAGTGATCTACGGGAAGTCCCGGCGTCAGTGGCAGGTTGAAGTGCCCCGCGAGGTGTTAGGCCAGCACGGTCTCTCGGCACAGGAGCTGACGCGCCGAGTGGCTGGTCAAAACCTTGATCTGCCGCTGGGAACCCTGAAAACCGCCAATCGCGATATCCTGCTGCGCTTCACCGACCAACGCCGCTCACTGGCCGAGTTGGCCGGCCTGGTAGTGGCCTCCGACGCTGGCGGCGGCGAACTGACATTGGGCGAGCTGGCCACCATCAGCGAGACCGGTGAGCATGCTGAAGAGCGAATCCGCTTCAACGGTGAGTCGGCGCTGGTGCTGGAGGTGAGCAAAGCGATGCGAGACGATGCTCTTACCGTTAAGGAGTCCTTAGACGCGCTAGTTGAGGCGGAACGGCAACGATTCGACGGGGGCATCTCTCTGACGCTGACCCAAGATGCGACCAGTATCGTTCGCGACCGCCTGCAGATGCTGGTGACTAACGGCTTGATGGGGCTGGTGTTGGTGGTGCTGGTGATGAGCCTCTTCTTCCATCCACGCCTGGCCCTGTGGGCCGTTCTGGGCCTACCTGCGGCCTTCATGGGGGCCTTCATCGTCATGGCCCTGACCGGGCTGTCATTGAATATGATCACCTTGGTGGCATTGCTGATGGCTATCGGCATCGTCATGGATGATGCCATCGTGATCACCGACAGCATTGCCGTCCACGCCCTTAAAGGGGCCTCACCGGTGGAAGCGGTGGTAGCGGGTACCCGCCAGGTGTTACCCGGTGTACTTTCGTCGTTTCTCACCACGGTCGCGGTGTTCATCCCGCTCTCCTTCCTAGCCGGTGAGCTGGGAGCGGTGCTTGAAGTGCTGCCGGTGGTACTGATTGCTGCCCTGGCGGCAAGCCTCGTCGAGGCGTTCTGGATCCTACCCCACCACCTAAAGGGCAGCGTGGGGCGGCTCGCCAGTGGTCAAGACTCAAGTTTCCGTGCCGCCTTCGAACGGCATTTCGACAGATTCCGCGAGACGGTAGGGCGGCTCGCCGATGGGGCAATCCGTTTTCGGCATGCTGTGCTGGGGGCCATTTTTGCCATTATGCTGGGCTCCTTCGGCTTCATAGCCGGGGGGCACGTGGGCAGTGAGGCAATGCCGGATATCGACGGCGATGTGCTGGAGGCTCGTATCCTGATGTCCCAGGGCACACCGCTGGCGCGTACCGAGGCAGTGGCCGAGCGAGTCGAAGCGGCAATTCGTGAGCTCAATGCCAGCTACTCTCAGGACCAGCCGGGTGGAGCATCTTTGGTTGAGGCGATCCAGGTGCGTTTCAACCACAACCCCAGCGCGCGCGAGGCTGGCCCCCATGTAGCCACCGTCATCGTCGACCTGCTGACCGCCGAGCGCCGCCAAGTGACATTGGAGGAGCTGACCGCTGCCTGGCGTGAAGCTATCGGTGAGATCGAGGGGCTTCAGCGATTGATTATTCAGAAGCCCGGCTTCGGCCCCGCTGGGGTGCCGGTGGAGGTGCGCCTGGTGGGAGAGAATCTGGAGGCTATGAAGTCGGCAGCGCTGGAGCTAGGCGAGCATCTCGGCAACTACGCGGCCGTTTACAACGTCATCGACGATCTGCGCTTAGGCAAGCCTCAACTGACCTTTTCTATGGCTGAGGGCGCCCACGGCCTGGGGCTAACCGCCGAAGAGGTGGCTGGACAGCTGCGCGCAGCGCTGCTGGGGGAGATCGCCAACACTCAGCGCATCGGCGACCAAGAGGTTGAGATGCTGATCCGCCTGGCCGAAGCTGACAGGAGCTCATTGGACGACCTGGCCGATCTGACTATCGTCCTGCCGGATGGGCGCCGGGTGCCCCTAGAAGTGGTAGCCAACGTCGAGGAGCGGCGCGACTGGGCGCGCATCACCCGCATCGATGGGCGGCGTACCGTCACCGTGGAGGCTAACGTGGATGCGCGTCAGGCCAGTGGTCAGGCCATCGTTGAGGATCTCGTCGGCAGCGGCTGGCTGAACGAATTCCGCGAGCGTCATCCCGAGGTGGAGCTCTCCTTGGAGGGCCAGGTAGCCAGCTCCGCCGAGACCGGCGGCTCCATCGGCCGCGGTCTGCTGATCGGTCTGGTGGGTATCTTCGTGATCCTATCCTTTCAGTTCCGCAGCTACGTTGAACCCCTGATCGTCATGCTGTCTATCCCGCTGGCCTTCATCGGTGCTATTTGGGGGCATGTACTTATGGGGTATTACCTCTCCATGCCCTCGTTGATAGGCGCGGCCTCTCTAGCGGGGATCGTGGTCAATAACGCTATTCTGCTGATTCACTTTATCAAGACACACCGCGATCACGGGCTGGATGCGGTGGCGGCCGCTGGCCAGGCCAGTCGCGACCGGCTGCGCGCCATCCTGATTTCGTCCACCACCACCATCGCAGGGCTGTTGCCGCTGTTGGCAGAAACCAGCACTCAGGCGGCGGCCATCAAGCCACTGGTGATCTCAGTGGTCTTCGGCCTGCTCAGTGCCACCGTGCTCGTGCTGTTGGTGATCCCGGCGCTCTACGTGCTGCTGGACGACTGGGGGTGGGTACAGGCGACCGAGCCATCAACAGCATAGCTGGCACGTGAAACCTGCTAATACTTGCTCGTCAAAACAGGAGATAACCATGACCTTGCGGCAATACAGCACCAAAATCGTTCTACAATTCGCCTTGACAGCCCAGTCGGCTTGGCTCTTGGCCAGTGCTGACAATGTCTCTCAACACTCAGCGAGAGAACAGAAAAGTTCCAGTGAGGAACTAGTGCTTCGCTCCATCATGCGCGAACTTGATGAAAACATGCGCGAGGTTGTTGAGGCTATATCCCGGGAAAACTGGGAACGGGTAGCTGAAATCGCGCCCCTAATTGCCGAACACCCCGAGCCGCCATTCGCGGAAAAGACACGTATATTGCGCTTTGTGGGAACCGATGCCGCACGCTTCCGGGGATATAACAGGCAGGTGCATGAAGCCGTCAGGGATATGGGCGAAAAGGCGCGTCAGGCGGATGGCCAAGAAGTAATCGAGGCGTTTTCTCGGGTACAGAACCACTGTCTAGCCTGCCATCAGGAGTTTAAGGAAGGGTTCAGAGCCCTTTTTTACGGCAAATGATAACAGGGTGCTGAGGAATAGCTGCAGATGAGTCTTTGCGCGACTCGATTTTTTTAGATCTGGAGCATCTGACCGACATGCCTTGGCTGAGTGAAAATTCGTCAACTACTGAATTGGCGTTAAGTCACTTGCAGAAGAAGATATGAGGCCTAGGTTAATGGCTACTAAGACAGGATGATAACATCTTATTATGATATGAATATCTGCATTATTCATATCATAATAAGATTTGATTGCGGGCTTTATTCGAATCATGATACGATTCGAATGTGCTATTATTTAAATCAAAAGGCTACAAGATGTGGATCTGGCAACAAGCTAATTGGCCAAACTTTATCTGGGATGAAAAAGTCATTGACCCCAAATTACGAGACATTCGCTTTCACCAAGGGATGTTGTTGGGCAAGATGTCGAGCCAACCTAAAGACCAAAAGCAAAGTATGTTAGACACGCTATTGGCGAACATTATTCATTCGAGTGCCATTGAAGGTGAGAAGCTCAACGCTTTTTCTGTTCGCTCGTCGTTGGCTAATAAGCTCGGTCTTTGTGAAGAAAAACCATTTCCAACCACTGAACGCACTGACGGCCTCGCGGAAATAATGCTAGATGCGGTGGAGAATTTAGACTCGCCGCTCTCACTTGAGAGAATATTACAATGGCATAAACGACTGTTTCCTGAAGGTTACACCATGTTTAATCCTGTGATAGGGGGGCAGTTGCGCGGCGAAGAGCCTATGCAGGTTGTGTCGGGTAGGATTGATAAACCCACGGTACATTTTGAAGCACCAAGCCGAGATGTGCTTGAGTCCGAACTAGACGTGTTCATCCGCTGGTTTAATGACTCTCGTGAGAACCCAACTTTAGATCCATTACTTAGAGCTGCGATAACACATCTCTGGTTTGTGACGCTCCATCCTTTGGATGACGGCAATGGCAGGATCACCCGCTTACTCACTGATTTGGCGCTGGCCCAGGCTGAGCACCAATCTGTCCGTTTCTATGCAATGTCAGTGGCGATTCTAGCCAACCGTAAAAGCTACTACGAAATATTAGAGCAATCCCAGAAAGGTGAACTTGATATTACCGCTTGGCTTATCTGGTTTTTAAACACCTTAGGTGAAACATTCACCAATGTGCTCGAAGAAATCGACCAAACGGTTTTTAAAACAAACTTCTGGCGAAATGTCGATCAAACGCGACTGTCCTCGGAGCAAGTAAAAGTGCTCAATCGAATGCTTGATGGAGATTTTGACCAAGGCATTAATACGTCGCAATACCATAAAGTGGCGAAAGTGAGTAAGCCAACCGCTTCTCGTCATTTAGCGGCTTTGGTCGGGATTGGTTGCTTGGTAAAAAGTGAAGCCGGAGGGAGGAGCACTCGATATAAGCTCGCGCTCTTGAGTTGAAAACGTGAGCATTGAGGAAATACGCCTCGAAGTTAATAATTTCTTCATCATGTCAGTTGGATCTGAACGTAAAGTTAAAGTGCCAATTACCCTAAATCACCTCAAAACCATCAAGAATTCGATATCTAGCTGACCACTGAACCAGCCCATCCCAAGGCATTCTTCACTTCTCAATTCCAACAAGGAGGAGTGACTATGGAACCTGTGAATATTTCGTCCTATAACGATGACCCGCCGCCTTTCCTGCTTTCGAGTGCCGATGAGGTGGCCCCCATTCCATTAGGGCTAGTGATCAGCATTTTTACCGGTAATGCCTTGGTTTTATGTTTGTTGGGGTTGGTGACAACTTACGATCCAGACAAGTGGAGCATGAGTATGAAACCGACCATGTCTTTGTGACTGGTTATTCCTTGGTTTCTGGACCATCTAGAGATGCTCAGACGCAAATCAAGGGTCATGTGTATATATGGCCACAGACAAAGAGTCACCGGCATCACCGTACATAACTCCACCAGATCAGGAGACGCCCGCATTATCTTTCACCTTAGTACCTCGTCGTATTCCATCGCGTGAAATTACCTTGGCTATTGATGGTCAGCAGTGGCCAATTAAGATTGAGATGAACAACTTCCACTCAACGCTACACCTTTCGAAGGCGTTTCAAAAAGAAAGTCTAAGCCGCATTTTTAGGCTCGTTCCCAGCCTGAATGTTTGAGTCTTATAACAACATTTCGAGCCGCTTGTGAGGAAAAAAATTGGCACTGACGAATAAAAAACAAGATGAATTAGGCAGAATGTCAAAAAAAAAATTAAAGCATACATAATCAACGACGTGTGTGAAAACATCGAAGCCATAAAATAAAAAGTTGATGATTCAAACTCGATTGGGTTTAAAAAATGTAAGGGTGATACTAGAAATCTCCAAAGTATCAGGCATTAAAATTAATGAAAAGAAAGATGAAACGATCTACCAGATAATCAGTAAATCGGAGAGTTAAAAGTGAATGACGCTATAAAAAATAAAGCAACATAAAAGAGAGTGACTCTGTGAATATCGAATACAATCCTGAGATAAAAAAACCACGACAGCGCAAAAAAAACCAGAAATACCGCACTTAAATGTGACTTTTTTAACCAAAGACGCACCAGCACTTTTGTTCAGCAGAAAAGAAAAAAGAGGTGAAAACAAAACCAATTTCATCAGTGGTGCAGACTGGTTTGACAGCAAGATTAAAGTAATTTTAAATGCAGTTCGTGATGATGATCCGTTTGCTGATCAACTGGTTTTCGATATAGAAAATGCTATTAATAATCTATCGGCGCATTATAAAGAAGAGCTTCAGAGCATCGAGTTTTCACTTGAAACCAAGCTAACTTACTTTAACGCATCGTTAGAAATTTCAGACTCGTCCACGTTTAAACTCACGCAATTAGCTTCCAAAGTCGACTCACTTTCGACTTATTGTGGGCATTAAAAGACCTTGATGAATCGCTTTATTCTCTTTATTTAAGCGATAAGCATGCGACCCTTCCGTCTCAACTAGTGACAGAAAAAAGACAGGAACTTCGAAAAAAATATCGCGTAATATTGCATATGATTAATCGATGGAAACCCTCAGCGCGTTGTAAAAACGTTTGAGATGAATGAGCAAATCGAGCTAACAAAAGGAGTACTTATGCTAGAAAAGAGAGCGGCTTGTGCTCCCAACATCAAAACACGAAACTTCAATAAACTTGATCCTGCAACCAAAGAAAAGCTTACTGAGCTTTACGGGTAAATAGAGTCAACTCGCTTAAAAAAGCGATCTGGTTTGAAAGCTAGATCGCTTTTTTTTGGGTTCTAGTTAATACCTGAATTTAAAAAAACACGCCATTCCAAGCAATTAATTATTCACTTTTTAGTCTATTTCTTACTCTATCTTACAGTAAAACTTACTCTATTTGATAGGTGATTACTCTATTTGACCGTAAAACTTACTCTGTTTGACCGTAAACTTACTCTGTTTGACCGTAAACTTACTCTGTTTGACCGTAAACTTACTCTGTTTGACCGTAAAACTTACTCTGTTTGACCGTAAACTTACTCTGTTTGACCGTAAAACTTACTCTATTTGACCGTAAACTTACTCTGTTTGACTGTAAAACTTACTCTGTTTGACTGTAAAACTTACTCTGTTTGACCGTAAAACTTACTCTGTTTTTGGCCAGAATTTCACTATATATAATATATATAAAGATAAGCTATATAACATTGGCTGAAATGTTGTATAGCTTTGGGAGTTCCCCTGACCTTTATTTGTAGGTGATTTATGATCAAGTTTAATTTTGTTTCTGATGGAAAGGTGAATGTACATGGCATTATCTTTGTTGGCTTAATGGTAGGTTCCGCACTGTATTACAACTCGCTTTTGCTGCCGTGGATGTTTCACTCAATGGAGGTGAGTCATTATCTTTTGTACCCACTGATGTTCTATGCTTGCTTTTTTCTGGCATCGCCATTGTTGAGTGGCATATTTATGACGTGGTTTACTTATAACTATTTGGATTATGGTCTTATCCAAGCTGGCGTTTTGTTCTTTATCCAGCTTGGTATTTTCGCCTATGCGATGATTAACCCTAGCTCAGTGCGGTGCTTTACCATTAGTGGCTTGAGCGCTTTGAGTGGTTCAGGTCGGTGAGTCTTTGTAATACAGGCAAGTTCCCTCCACGATGGGTTTATACCCCTTTAGCAACAAATGTTTTTTGTCATTTTCCTGAAAGTCTGGTAAGGGGTTGACGTCTATAGGTCGTTGACTCTGCACTAGCGCTATCATTGGCGAATGCACCTTTCTGGTTTCAACAAAAACCTCCCCTGTTTCCTCATTGTAATACTTCACTAGCGCTTGAGGGTGTGTTCTCACATTCGTCACCTTGTACGCCGAGGCTGAGTTCATTAATCGCTCCATGTTTTTTGCAGCTTGCCAAGGCGGAGTGTTGGCATCAAATCGCTGCAACATACTGACGGCTTGCTCAGTGGAAAGTTTCTTGACGCTTTTTTGTTGTTCGCACCAAGAGAAATCAATCCTTGTGCTGGTGTCTGGCAATAAGGGGATTTTTCTGTTTACCGTCTGATATAGCGTGTCAGGAAAGAGCCGTTGGGATAATCTGGCCCGTTTTCGGTAATCTGTTTCTTTTTCCGCAATGTAGTTAACGATGGTAGCCCTAAGTTCGTTGATTTGATGCGTGAGTGCTTGAGCTTGCTCATATTCCTTTTCGTTGGCTTCCAATTGGATAAGTCCAGCAAAGCGCTTGGGGATATTGTGCGGGTACTCAAACACCTTTTGAGGCTCAATACTCACCCTTAAGGCTTCATGAAGCGGCATAGAATCGAGTCGCTTGGCGTGAATGGTTGGCGGTAGGGCTTCCCCACGCTGAAACTGAGGGACGTCTTGTACATGCTTTTGGATAAGTTTGAGAGCGATAAGAAAGTTGTACAGCTCCTGCTCTTGATCTTTTAATTGCATGACGGTGCTTTCGATGTCGATGTCTAAGTCAATTTCCATTGATTATCGCTCTATCAGATTGAGTTTATTGTTTTATTTTCGGCGTGAACGTTTTTATTTTTACATTGTTGCGATTAAAAATCCACCGCCTTAATCCTTAATGATAGCTCCCCCTTGCTATTTCTGTGTTTTTTTGTTGCAGGCATAAAAAAAGCCAGAGCGCGAACGCTGCTGGCTTCTTGTTGTAAAGGGATTGATTTACCGTTGTTGTCTTATTGTGCGTAGTACCACCATCAGTAGTAGAGAGAATAGCCCCATTGAGCCGCCACTACTACCAGTGTCACCGCCACCGTCACCGCCACCATTGTTTTCATCTGGATTGTCACCATTGTTTCCATCTGGATTAACGATCTCTTTAATAGACAATGATATTGGCATCTCGGTGTTTCGGTTGTCACCAAAATGCAACACGGTGCTCCCTAATCCGTTCATAGATACGGTCATTTCACAAAACTGGGACGGTTGTAGCGTTTCGTTTTCACAGCCTTTTACGGTCACTTCAACGTTGCTGCCTTGAAAGAAAGGCTTAAGCGTTAGTGTTTCTTTGGTAAGGTTTTGCACCACAAACGAGGTGGTGATGGGCTCTAACTCAAGTTGCTCCCACGTTAACCCGCTTTGTTCTATAGACCCCTCAAATTCCACTTCCACTTCGAATACTTCTTGAATGGAAGCAGGAGCCGCCAATGTGTCGATGCGGTCAATCAATAGCGGGATGTAGTGACCGACGTGAGTGAACATAGAAAATTCAGGGTTTACCGCTGCTTGAGTGCTCTTTGCAATGGCAATTACTTGGTTGCTATCGAGCATCAACGGGGTTCCTGAGTCGCCCGATAACGGCAATGATGCTTTTCTTGTCGGAAAGAGTGGAAAAAAGTCCGTTCGCCCGTAGTCACAATTGTGAGTATTATCAGTGCAATTTTCTATTCGGCCCGGCAATTCGTCCATTGATATCCATCGTTTAGCAAAATTGGGCGCATAACTGTTTCTATTTACCCATTTTCCTGTCCCACCAAACTCTTCTGTGCCTCCAGTATTTCGCCAGATTAACTCGGTTTTTTGCATGGTGGTGGCAGATTGTGAGTTTTGCATTCTTCCCCACCCTTTAAAGGTGAAACGCTGCTCATCCGATATGCGAAAGGTTTGTTCAATCGGTTCGAACGCCGCTACAATCGCAGCGTGTGTCATTTGAGGGATAGCCTTTTCTAGCTTGATTAAGCCAATATCTTGGTGGCGGTGAGTCTTGAGTCTGTCTGATGAAATGTTGCTGTTGATGGAATTATCCATCATTTGCCAATCAAACTCAGGGTGCTGATTTTTGACAAACTCGTATTCTTCACGCCAAGCAGCATCAATCACGTCGTGGTCAGCGCTGGTGGTGTCAATATCAATCACGCTGTACTTTAGCGTGGTGCGATTGGGCGTATCAACCTCAATACCCTGAAAAACCGTAATTTCACTCTCAGCACCGTTGTCAACGTACCAGTCATAGCGTTTGTTTTCATCATCTTGCGTTTCTATTCTCGTACCAATGCAATGCCCAGCGGTTAAGATGTATTGACCCGCAATAAGCAGTCCACCACAAGTGGTTTTGTTTTTATCTCCTCCGTCTGATGGATGAAAGACCTCAAATCGAACGGTGTGGTCTTGATATTCTGAGGTAAGAACGTCCTCTCCGTAGGCAACGGCGTGAACGTTTGCTGAAATCAGTAGTGTACTCATTGTAAGGCTGAGTAGGGTGCGTTTCATGGTGTTAATCCCTGTTGTTTTCTTTGATGATGCTATCGTAATGCCATTATTGAGAATGCAATAGCCAAGCCGTTGTTTTTTTCAATAGTACCACGGTGTTCGTCTGACTTAATCCCCATGTTGTGTCCAACGGTTCTCCTTTTTTAAATTTTTTGTTGATCATTTCCACAATTGAGCCATTCCCCATACACTAGCTAGAGCTAGGATATGCACAATTAAAGGAATGTTGCCCAATGGAGAGTAGTTTTGTTCATCTTAACGAGAAAGAGCTTCCCGCCTTTATCGCTCGAAGCGTTTTGAGTCTGGATGATTTCTTGGATTCTGATATTTCAACCTCCCCTTGCTTTGTGTATTGCCAGTTTGAGAGGGACAGGCTTTGCTACAGCCATTTAAGACGACTGTCGTCCAGTGGTGTAAGTTATGTGAAGTTTTCCGACGGAACGGTATTTCACAAGGAGTTTGGGCGATTCCCCGACAAGTTAATCATCTCAAAACCTATTGGCTCAGTGCGCATGTCTGGCTTTTTTTGATGATGGTGTAGTATTCGTTGGTAGCGATAGTGGTGTAATTCGCGTTCGCTACTGCCGACCAGAAAGCATTCGATAACAAAAAAGGCCGATGTAATCACCAGCCTTAAAATTAAACTATAAACCAACTTATGCACACTCATCTACAGGGATGGGTATAGGAACCCACTCAACTTGCTCTGAAAGCCGTACAGGATAGTAAGATTGCTTTAGGATAGTAAGCATAGCTTCGTCTGCCTCGTTATTTAAGACCAAATCTTTCCACAGTTCTATTTCATCTTGCAGCGATTTTTCTGTGATTAAGGTGGTCGCGCCGTTGGCGTCTTTCCCTTGATAAAAGCGATGTTGGTTCACATCGAAAAGCCCTTGAGTTAGGTACAACCACTCCCACTCAAATAGAGAAACGGTGGATAAAGCCCATAACCCCTGTTGTAACTTCACTGCAACGCTATAATCGTTTCGCTGCGTCATCGAAGCTGTCATTGGCTTTTTTTCTATTAAATACTCTTGATCATGCACATGAATAGGGATCAAACCGTCCACGCCGAGCTGCTTTTGAATAAGCGGCGCTGCATCTTCATCACGGTGAACAAAAAGGCTTTTATCTACCATGAAACTGCCTAGCTTTTTTTCAATGTTATTCATATCAGATGATTTCTCTTTTCAATCGCTTGTTCGTCTTTCGCTTTCGTTAACAGCGGTTTTCTGGTGATAGCGATAAGGCTTGCTGGTAAAGAATCGCTTGATTGATTAATTTTTCTCTTGTGCAACTAGATAGTGCCGCCCAATGCTTACCAACAATGGCCCCTTCGAGTTTAAGCAACAAACTCTCTTCCACGTTGTGGCAAAGCGATTTTATGGCAATGAACGCTTGTATTGCTCCTTTGCGCTTGAGCTCTTCACAAGAATGAATATCCACCGATTTAAGCAGTTTCTCAGTGCTCGCTTTGAGATTGGGCAAGTCCCTTAATCGCTGTTGCTCAGGATGACTCCGCTTCTCCACCGTCGCCTTGGCGTGCTCGATAGCGTGTGAGACCAACTTGGTTACCATCGTTGGTTTTTTCATCCAGTCGCTAGGGATGGGATAATTTTTGGTATTCACAAGGTGGTTTTTCTTTTCAAAGATGAGCGGGGTGACGCCTTCTCGGTCAAACAGCTTTTGCGTATGCTCACAGGTCTTAACGTGCAACTTATCGCTGTGGATCATTCCCCAAAAGATGCCATCGGTAAAAAGCCCAATTCCCCCAAACATGCTTTTCAGCGTAATGTCGTGAAAGCCCAGTTCCACCAATTTTTTCACAATGTGATTGTCTTTCATTTTTGATTCATTCTCTGTGTGTTAATGGTTCCAACACAACAGGCAGGGGACATTTCGCCCTGCTGTGTTTTTAAACCTTGATGTCAATCGTATTGGCTAACTCATTCGCATGAGTATAAAACGTCACCACAACTTGAATGGTGATTTCTAAGAGGTCCATCAACAGTAGGTTGACGTCTTGGTTTGTAACCATGGCATAGATAGCAACGCAGCCAATCAGCATGGTGATTTTCTTAAACAGTGTATAAGCAAAAAATAACAGTACCGCTAACATGCGCCCTACTCCTTTTCATGATTCAGGCGTTTATTGTCTCGCGGCTTTTGGTAATGCAAGGGCGTTTCCAGCCAATTCCTCACCAATAAAGAAAAGGGCTTAGTTCCCCCTTTCTCTCTTTTTGATGGTCAGTAACGTTTATGATTCGCTGGTGGCGGTTTTATCGGCTACCCCTGAGAAATGCTGCTCTCGAAACGCTTTGGATAATTGCTCCACTTTATCTCGAATGATAATTCCCTGTTCGTCGGTGACGTTTTTGTGGGCCGCTCGTAAGGTATTAATAAAACTTCCCAAAGCGAGGCAAGCGGCATCCATCAACGTGATTAACTTAGCTTTTTGCAGTAACGCGCGTTCTTCATCGGTAAAGACCGGATCGTTGACAATGGTTATCTTCTTCGCGGCAAGGACCGCTTGATAATACTCAGGGTGCGACGATTTGGCTTTCGTCATGATTATCTGGTGCAGCTCTTTATTGATTTTCGGGTTCCACTCGACAATGAAGTCATTGCACTCTGGTAAGACAGGCATTAACCAATCGTTTGTGCCAACATCAATGCTCACGCCGTTGTTTCTCGACACTTGATAATGCCAATTAGCATTCGGAAGCTGGCGGATATAAGTTTCGTCCTTAAATCTCAAGGTAATAGGCGAGCTGAACTCTGAAATAGAAAACGTCACGCCTTTGCTCTTTCCTGCAAACGGACTACTCACAGACGCACCATTCATGGCCCGAAGATCTCGCGCTAGCTCCTCTGTTTCTTTTTTCAGCTCAGTGATGGCGCTCTGCTGGCTAGCGATTTTATCTTTGAGCTTTTTCTGTGCTTGCTGTGACTTTTCTTTGATGGCAGCGGCAGCATCTACCATGGCTTGTTGGTGCTCACGTTTGAGCTGTTTAAGTGCTTTAGTGTGCGTTGCTTCCGATTGCTTGGCTTGCTCTAATTGCTGCTTTAACTGCTCAGTCGTTTGTTGTTGCCGTTCCAGTTGCAAAGTCATGGCCGACAATTGGATAGCTTGCTCATTAAGGGCGTCAATGGCATTTTGCTTATCTAGTTTGGCGCTATCTCGCTCGGTAACTAACTGGAGTAGTTTGGTCTGAAATTTGGACAACTCTTTTGAGTGAGCTTCGTGCTCGACAATAACGGTTTTCTGGATGAGCGTTTCCATTTTTTCTAAGGCATAGAAAATCACGAGCAATTTCGTTTTTAAATCGGGATTGCTTTGTTTATCTGCAAGCTCTCTGGCTTGGTTTTTTGATACCGCCGCATTAGCGATAATATCGGTTAAGGCATTATAATTGCTCATCTTGACGTCCCTACCTTGCAATGTTGTTCTTTAATTTGATTAAACTCAGCCATCTTCATCGCTGGCACCGCCATGTCGTATGATTTGATGACTCTGATAAAACGCAATATGTATTGGCATTGATTACTCGGCGGTAACCATTCAGCAATGTCTTTTGCGCCCTTTTGTCGATTCAAGTGGTTCTCGACCACGATAAGGTTCATTGGATCGTTGGCAAACCTTATCCGCTTATCTCTATCCCAATCTCTTGCCCCATAGTCCCACGACCAACGAAGAGGAACGACGTGATCAATGTCGATGTCAGAGGCTTTATAAACACGCTTACCAGTGAAATAACTCACCCACTGGCCATGGGTCACTCGGCACTCTCTATTGTCGCTGTATGTCAATAAGCCAACGTTATGCGCCACCAGCATTTCTGCTCGGGTGTTACGACAATTTCCGCTCTCATCAATCCAACCGCTTCCAAAATAATGTCGCTGGTAACGCTCACCTGAGCTTTGTTGGTTGGTTGCCTGTCTCGATGTCGCTGGCTTTCGACCACCCGCATCAATACAAGCTTCCATTGTCGAAAACGCTGTGAACGTTTGGGTTCTTTGGTAATGTGGTGAGCTCTCTCCGTGGCAAATGCCACTTTGACTCATCTTGATGACCGCCGCTTCTGCAAAGGAAGCATAAGAAATCATCAAGGCCACAAAAATGGTCAAGATACGCATGAAAATTCTTCTCTTAATCGTACTGTTATTGAGGGTGATGTTGAGTGGGCCCTGCCGGGCTTTGGTGTGCTGTGCAATGTAGACTCCCTTATCGTGTTAATCGTTAAGGAAAATCATATTCCAATGTTCAGGAATGCAAGGAGCTTTGATTAGTCCATACCGAACTCATGCCATTGGTCGCGGCGCTTTTCTGTGAAAACGCAGGTCAATGCATCAGCATCACGAGTGATGTTGAATCGAAAATCGCAAACCAATGAAGATAAGATCACAACAGTGCGTCCAGTTCCTGCTTGCACTCTAGGAACGAACAACATGATGTCGCCCTCTTTGCACTCTACTCCTGCTCGATGCGAGTCCTGAATATGACAAACCCTTCCCTGCTGGGGGACTTCAAGGTTTCTTTGCATCCCTCGCGCCTTGTTGGCCCATACAATAGATAGGCTTATCGTGAGTAAAGCAACACTGACGATAAGAGTTTTTTTATGGAGGTTGTTTATTTTCATATTGCGTTCACTTCTTCAGCTTTTTTTCTTAGTTTCTGAATTGAGCGATTTTTAATTTTAACTATAACTGAATATGAAGTGTCGAGCACAACGGATAGCTCTTTAGCGGTGAGTGGTTTGGTATTTCTTATTCCGTAGATAGCAGAGATACACTGCCGCTCAATATCTGATAGCTCATCGCACCACTGGAGAAGACGCCTAGCTTCCTGTTGAATGTTAAGGGCTGATTCTATGCAGGGGATTTCGTTATTGACCTTTAAAATGGAATTTATCTCATCTTCATCATCAGCATCTAATGTAACGTCCACGCTAAGTAAAGGTATTAACTTTTCGTTGTCGCCGCTTCCATTATTATTGGCTTTTATTGATTGGTAGAACTTATCGTGCGGTTTTTTCACAATCGAGCTGTGGCTGCTAACATGAGCCCTCAGTCGATTCAAGATCCAATGCTCTGCGTAAGTCGAAAAACGAAAGCCTCGGCTTGGATCAAACTTGTCAATCGCCATCATAAGGCCAAGATTCGCCTCTCCAATCAGCTCCTCTCTATCGAGGTTGGGGTTAAGTCTTGAGAATTTATGCGCATGTTTTAAAGCGAGCTTTAAATTAGCTTCGACCACTTTTTGTCTTGAAGTAGGTAAATGCAAGCTAGTGTAAAGCGCTTCTTCCTCTGCACGAGTGATTGGCTGAAACCGTTCTATGTCTTTAAAATAGGGGTTAATCGTGGCTTGATTTTGCTTTATCGGTTCCATTTCCCATCATTCATTCAGTGGATTAGTTATTTCTATAACGCCGTTACCACCGAATGAATGACATTTTCTTGCCTAAAGTCTGGTTTGAATTTTGATTATTTAACCTGATGTGGTGGCAAAGGCAAAGGTGGTAAGCGTGGGCGAGGCTCTGAAAACAAAGTACCTTTCATAGCAGCTGTAGCTCTGAATGAGGAATACAATCCTGTTTACATGCGAATGACTGTTATAGAGGGCTTCCGCAAAGGTGAAGTTGAGAAGTGGGCTAAAAAGCACTTAGCTCCCTCGACTCTTGCTATATCAGACGGTCTTTCCTGCTTTGAAGCCTTATCCAATGCCAACGTTTACCACGATCAAGTTGTAAAAGATGGCGCTCCCGATCTGGATGAGGTTCAAGATAAATACTTCCATTGGGTTGATACGATGATAGGTAACATCAAGAACTCATTGAGAGGAGCTTACCACGCTATCAGTAAAAAGCATCTACCTCGATATCTCGGTGAGTTTTGTTTTCGATTTAACTACTGATTTAGACTCGAAGAAGTGCTAGATGAGCTACTTGGCTCGTCAATAACAACGCCTCCTATGCCATATCGGTTATTAAAACTACCAGAATCTTTTTAGCTAGCATCTGGTTATATCAACCACATGATTTTTAGCATCTTTTTCCATTTTCTTCATTTTTTGACTTCTAATCTCAGTGTCTTTCGAGGCTGGTTGAGTGTTTATTGGTTTTGCTCCACTCATTCTATCCCAAATCAACTCTTCAGGTATTACTTGTCTTAGCAACCTTTCGATAGCAATCTTTGGCTTGATAGAGTGTTTCTCTGCTGCTTTGTTTATCGCATTCTTGAAGCTCCAATGTTTGTCTAGATAAAGCCATAACGCTAAATCCACACCTTTACGCAGAGTTTTATCTTCAATAAACGGCAAGTCTTTCATTGCTTCTTCTTTAGTAAATAGAATCGCCATGATTGATTCCTTAGTTGGCTTAAAGTTAGTGGTAATCAGGTTATTTAATGATATTCCGGTCTAGCTTGCCTTGCTTTTAGCTCTTCTCTTATCCTGAACATATCACCAATATCAACCCCGCTATCATCATGCAATATTGGAAACCTTAACTTGTATAGGTACTTACGGTTAATCAAGGCGAAAGCTTGGCCTTTGGGAAGTGACATTATCGTTGATGGCGATATGATTGGAGCGCGATTTTCAATTTTAACGGCTGATGCTGTCCGTGAGCCAAAAAACCCCCCTTTCGATTGCGTTGCATCGTCCGATGTAGTGAACGTGGCTTGCGGTATCAAAGAGCCACCGTCATTAACCCCTCCAGTCACATCAATGCCCAAGTAATCCACTTCCGCTACTTTGCTGGTTAAGTACTCAGCGGTGTATTCGTCTTCCACTCGAAGCATTACGATGCTGTTAAAGTTCCCTAGCATTACGTTTGCTTTGGCAGCGTCACCTAGTTTAGCCTCAAAGTCGGAGCGGGTTTGAGAATAAGCGCACACCCGAACCCCTGCTGAGCCTGAACGGTTTAGGATTGAAGTTAATTCAGAGCCATCTCCGGTTATCAACGCTTGGAATTCGTCACAGTGAAGCCAAATTGGCGTAATGTCTTTCGATGAACTGCCGGGCAATCCCTTATTGACGCCATAGTTGTTTATCTCACCTGCCTTGGCTACCAAATCACTAAAGAAGCTTGCCCCTACAGCGTCGGCAACCACCTCGTCTTGCATGCTTGATAGTCCAACATAGAAAACGCCTTTGCGTTGAATGATCTTATCCCAGCTAAAGGTTCTTCGCTCATCGCTCATATCATTGTACTTTGGACTGATGATTTCAGCGATTTGCCCAGATGTTAATTTCGTTAGCAGCGGAATTAACGAGGCGGTGAGTTTGGAAACGTATTGACCATCATTTTTCATGGTTGACCGCAATCCTTCAAAGTACTTGTTTATCAAGTGTGGATTACGCTCATAAAAATCAGACGTTAGTTTATCGGTGACAACGGTTTTGTAATCACGGCCTTTCATTGAGCCCACTCTTAACCGCTCTTCCTTGCCATCCGTTTTTATTTTCGGGGTTTCAAGTACTTTCAAATCTTCATGATAGGAGGAGTTATCTCGCTTCATTAAGAATCGGCCATAGCGGTTAAATAACCCCTCCAAATCCTCAATATCTCGCTTCATGGTTTCAAATGTCGGCTTTTCACTCATGTCTAGCTGAGCGGCAGCAACGTAGGTCATGAAGTTGAACGCAAAGTCTTTAAACACCTGACCATCACCACTACCACTCATTTGATTGGCAATACGGCCAGCAATCGCCGTCAAGCGACTAAACGATGCGATAGCGTTGTATCGAGCGCTGATTTCTGGATCGCCCAAAAGAAAAACATAAAAGTCCTCTTCACGCCCAAGTCGGCGACACTCTGACCACATAATGCCAAGTAGCTCAAGATCGCCTTTGGGGTCGAATACACCAGCGGCTCCGTCTCTTCTTGCGATATCTTGGGATATTTGCGAGCGTAACCAAACCGTCTTACCCGTCCTTGACTGACCAAAACACATGGTGTGGCCAATTCGGTCATCTTGGTTGATATAGATTTCTTCTTCCCTATCAAACCCAGTCGCGTGATAGAGCGGATTACCGCCAACAGGAGGTAGCGGTTTGTAGTGATTCCTTATCGACCACCATAAAATTCGATAGGTTTGTGCTGAGGTGATCTCAGCGAACTTCTTTTCAAGTTTGTGCTTGAGCGTGGTATGCCTTCCTCTTCGCTTCTCAACATTAAGCTCGTTTCTTCGAAACCAATCCACGAACTTAGGAAGTTGATAAAACTTCTTGTACTCGCGCTTTGAAGCGTCATAAACCCGTTGTGCATCGCTGGCTTGGTAGTCAAACCCTCGACCTATCCATTGTCTTTTTTCCGTCCATTCAATTTGGCTGGCTTTCAAATGGTAAGCGTCAATAACGTTAAGGGCGGATTGGTACTTTTTGATATAGAAATAACTTTCTATTCGAGGAAACAAAAAATACACGGAGTAGCTAATCAGGATAACCTTCCAAAAAAAGGTCAAACCTAGCAAATCCCCGTATGCCCATAAAACGAACGTAGAGGCAATTACAGCCCCTATAGTTAATAACTCATAGGATGGCCTAAGAAGACCATCTAATTCGCGCTCTGTGCTCACTGGTGGCGCTCCTCGCTATAGTTCAAGTCGATGTTTATTGAATGGCACCCTGATTTGAAATTAAGATGGGATACACGCTTACGCCTATGGCTTCCAAAAAGTCTCTGGCATTAATCAGGATGACTTTCCAAAAAAAGGTCAAACCTAGCAAATCCCCGTATGCCCATAAAACGAACGTAGAGGCAATTACAGCCCCTATAGTTAATAACTCATAGGATGGCCTAAGAAGACCATCTAATTCGCGCTCTGTGCTCACTGGTGGCGTTCCTCGCTATAGTTCAAGTCGATGTTTATTGAATGACACCCTGATTTGAAATTAATATGGGATACACGCTTACGCCTATGGTTTCCAAAAAGTCTCTGGCATCCATGGGTTGAAACATTAAATCCGGTGCTAGCGATTGCAAAGCCTCCAAGTCAACAAGTGAGTCAATTTGAGTCACTATCACTCCAGCACCAAGTTTGCGGAAAACATCAAGGTTACTGGTGAACCACTCCATGGAATAGCGGTCGGTCCCAATGATAGCAAACGGTTGGTGGATTTGCTGTGCTATCGCCTCATCGATGACAACGTGTCTTGATGGCAATCGAGTTGGCTTCAGAGTGGTCTTAACCGGAAAAATGCTACTGAGGATCACCCGCTCTAATTCTTGCTCAGTGATTTCACCTCTTCGAAATCGTTCAACTTGGTGACGCTCTTGCATTTCACGCTGACTTATCTCCGCTTCAAGAGCATCCTCCTCTGCAATCAAATCACTGACCGCGACGCTGTTGTTTTCATTTATGGCAATGACGGTTAAATCAAATTGCGTTACGCTTTTCGCGTTCGACGTCATCGTTTCCATGGTTTCGGATACAAACCGACCAAGACGTTCCGTTTCTCTCGTCAAAAGAAAGTCTAACTCATCGTCATTTATCGGATCTCTATCGAAAGTCAGAAGATCTTTTTCTTCTTGGGTAGCGTCCGCATCCGTGGTTGATTGAGTTCGGTTGATCACCGTGTCTCGATATTCTGTGCTTTGTCGGTTCGTTCCATTCCCTAATGCATTAAAACTTGAGAATGCTATGACAACGCTCAGTGAGATCAAAGACCGGGTTAATTTTGATGGGTATCGTTTTGTTTTTTTCATGTTGTTACCTGCACAGGCCAGCTACCTTTGTTGGTATTGGCCACGTTGGATAAGCGTTAAAAATTCACTAAACTCTTTGGCATATTGGTCAGCTCTCCCATCCCTATTTGCCGGGTTGTGATATCGACCAGCGGCCACAGCCCAGTCTCGATGTTTTTGATAGTGCTCAAGAAGAATTTGCGCAGCCACAAGGCCATTTTTTTTTGGCTCGCCCAACTCTTCGATAGATTGCACTCTATGACCATTCCAACGCCAGTTCACTTGGAACAGGCCAATGTCGATGGAAGTGATCCCCTCGTTGAGAAATTCATACGCCGCTGTCATCATGTCTTCGTAACTCGCATACCAATATCCTTTCCCGTTGACGTTCAATGTGAACGGCCAAGGCGCGACGGTTCCATTGTTCATTTTGACATTCGTCTCTTTTGCCGCCAGCGCATAAAGAATATCGGCTGGGACCGATGTTTTATTTGATATCGATACAAAGTAATTAGGAACAGTGACATAACTTGCTGATACTTGCGGTGAGGCAACCAGACCAAAAATAATGCTCAGCAAAAAGGCTTTACATTTCACGGACCGTCGTCCCCTCTTCGGTTTTTGTTATCGCAAACGGCAGTGACAGATTTCTGCTAGACCTGATACGTTCGACAACCTCGTTATTGAATGTGGCGTTTATTTGGATAGCTCTTCGTTTCATTTCTTGTTCGGTGATGCCGATATCGTTAAGAAGCTTTTCAGCGTCGCGCTGACTTCCACCGGTAAAGTGTATATCCAACTGCATACTGCTTGACGTTGATGCGACGGTTAACGTGACAAACATTCGACACTCCCGTTCGCATTGCCTTAAATCAACAAATACACTTCGTAGGGCGGTTTTGTTTTCGATTAACTGGCCTTGAAGTGATGACAATTGTGGTTGTGGACTGAACGCACCAACGCCCAGTAGTCGATTCGCAACCTCATCAAGTTTGTAGTCCATCTGCATGCGATGCGTTTCTATCGCATTTTGAATGGCCACGTATCTTTCGATGTCTTTGATGTCTGTTGAGGCATGAGCAAGCGCTAAGGGTGGATCTAAATCAGGGGTCCACAATCCTCTGGGCGTGTACTCCATGATGTACAAATATTTTGCCCAGTCACTATGATTTAAATTCCAGTTTCTTGCTTTGACTTTATCTTTTTCTGTTAGCTCAATTTCAATTCCGTCCACGGCGAAAGTAACGCTACTGTTTCCCGTTTGCGTATCGACAACTTGCGTTCTTTCAACTTGCAGCGGTGCGATGTGAATCGTATTCGCTGCTAACGGATTTGTGGCGATGGAAAAAAAAGAGGCAATGATGAATGCTGAGCGTTTGTATTTCATTTTAACTTCCTTTTACTTTGATTCTCATCGTCTCACCGCTGGGCGAAACCACAACGACAGAATCCGAAGTGATCTCTGTTACTCGGTATTGACCGATGCTTCTGCCTTCAACAATTTGGATTGCACCTGATATACCATCGCTAAACAAAGCTACTCTTTGTCTTCCTAGTGTTTGGATGTGGGTTAACTCCAAAAAACCAATTCTGCTGCTGGCTGAGTTTTGGTTGGCAGCGTCGTTATTTGGCTCTTCACTTTCCGTTTTTTTTTCTTGAGCGTTGGATATGGATTCTTGAATAGCAAAATCTTCCAGCTTTGCTTTTATCGATTCAGTTTCTTTTTCTTGCTGCTCCTTGATCACTTTCATTTGATGTAAGCGTTCACCGAGGTATCTTGACTTACCATGCCTGAAGAAGCATGTGCAGTTTATAGATCAAAAACGTTCGGGTACGGTTTCTTCTCAACGACTGACGTGATGATTTCACTCAGAACTGACAT
>NZ_VHTC01000037.1:0-25538 GCF_013048685.1 Vibrio sp. A8-1 | reverse complement strand
GATTACCTAATAATCGGTCGATTCGTTTGATGTTATGTTTTGTTCTCGCTTTGGTCGGCAGGTTACGGCCAAGTTCGGTAAGAGTGAGAGTTTTACAGTCAAGTAATGCGTGGCAAGCCAACGTTAAGCTGTTGAGTCGTTTTAAGTGTAATTCGGGGCAGAATTGGTAAAGAGAGTCGTGTAAAATATCGAGTTCGCACATCTTGTTGTCTGGTTATTGATTTTTGGCGAAACCATTTGATCATACGACAAGGTGTGTATCTACCTTAACTTGATGATTTTTATCAAAATCATTAGGGGATTCCTCAGTGCGCTGCTTGCACATCGTCCGATAAAAAAACAGTCTGATCAACCGTGGCACGTACTAAGTTGTTTTATTCGACGTCGTCCCATGCTTAGTGCACTCAGTTTACTTCTCGTTTGCTTGGTGATGATGTTCTCTTATACGCTGATCGAAAAAAACCGACAATTACAGCAAGAACAACAAATCACAGAAAAGATATTATTGCAATTAACCACCCTGATGCATCACGCACAGTACGCACAAGGAGAGTCACTCACTCTCGAAGGAATGCTCGATATGACTCGGCGATCACTACTGTCCAGCCAAGAGATACCACAACATATTAAACAAAAACTACTGGCAGCCTTAGTGGCTCCGAACGTACCTAAACAAAAACTCATACTCAATTGCTCTGATAACCCATGTCAATGAACATCACTATCCTCTGCCCACGGCTTAAATTTACTCGATTTTTGGTCGGCTTATTGTGCTTGTTAAGCCTCTCTTGCTTAGCTAGTGGTACTCAAAATGACGCAGCCACCGCTCAAGATTTAGTAAAAGTAATTTTTCATCCTCAAGGTCAGCGATTAATCAATACCATGATTCAAAAACGCGACTGGCATGGCAGAGTATGTTTGCATGATCTGGATCGTCAATTTCACCCAGACTACCAACCTCCCATTGGCCGTATTATCTTTTCGATTGACAACGATGGCGTCACTGAATACCCCTCGCCCGGCGACTATTTTCAAAATTGTCATCTCGATATCAAGGGGGCTATTACCTCGCAATCAACCGAGCCTTTGCAACCTTTTGTTGATCGCCAAGGGCTACTTGGCTGTGCCCTTACCGGTTGCACTAACAATGATTTAAGTGGCTTTTATGTCGAAGATCACGACGATGAAGGCGACTGGAAATATCGTACTATTGCGCTAAGTTTTCACCCTGAGAGCCAGTTATTGATCGAAAAAGTACAAGGCTTAGGCCCAAACCAGCATATTAGCCATCATAATTTAGGACAAACTTTAGCCTTTACTTACCCACAACAGAAAGGTGACCAAATCAATCTATCGGGTATTTGGCGACAAACCTTCTATCAAAAAAATGGTATCGAATATCGTTGTCTGCTTATCTCACCGAATGCGATTAAGCTCGGCCCACAGCATCAACCAAACTGCCCAGCGCAAATCAACAACTATCGCGAAGATATCTCCGCTCAGTTTCCTGCCATGTGGTGGCGTAATAATCCAGAGCCTTATGCACAGCTTGCCCAGCTCAACACCAGCGTCACTTGGTATGATGCGGAACAAGGTAGACAGATTGTCAGTTGGGAGTATCTGCCTGCTGGAGAGCGCTGGGATCAAGGAATTTTGTATCGCTTACAACAGCAAAAAATTCGTGCCCAAGATGGCAGTGAAACCTTACAACTACTTTACGCCAGCGAGTTCACCAAACAACACCATGAGATAAAAACTAAATGAGTCACTTTACCCAGATCTTACACCAGTGGCAGCAAGGGGATAAAGAGGCCGAAGCGCAGTTATATCAGTTGGCTTATCAACAACTGCGCCGTTTAGCCGAACAAGAACGGCGTAAAAACATCGCTAAATATGGTCACGATAACCCGGTATTAAGTGAGGAGTTATACAATACCACCGTACTGGTTCATGAAGCCTACATCAAATTAGCGCAAGCCGATTTACAACAGATTCGCCATCAACGTGAATTTTTACTGCTCGCCGCTAAAGTCATGGGGCAAATATTGATTGATCATGCCAGAACAGTGCAAGCTCAGAAGCGCCAAGCCACAGTATCGCTCCCTACCCCAGCAGAAGCGAATGTTGAACAGCTGATTTTGCTCGATCAAACCTTAGATAGCTTTACGGTTCGCTACCCAAGGCAATCCAACGCGTTAAAGTTAAAATATTTTCTTGGCTTAAAAATCAACGAAATAAGTCAACTGTTAGAGTGCAGCACCAGCTTAATCGAAAAAGATCTTAAATTTGCTCAATCGTGGCTACAACTGCGGATGCATCAATAATGAGATACCTAGTTGGATTGATTGGCCTTGGTTGCTTAACTCTTATCTACTGGCAATGGTCAAGTCAACCATCCGCTGCCGAATCTACCACACTTGTCAGTCAAAAAATTGAACCATCAACAATGGCCGTAACGCTGGGTTTATCACCGCGCTCACGCCAAGAAGAGATCATTGAACTTCAACTAAGCCATGAGCTCAACATGGTGATTAATCTGGATCCTAAGCAACCAGTCTTGGAGGCAACGCCATCAGAGAGCGTTACGCAGCCAGTTAACGATGAGAATCTGACGATTGAAGAATTTCATTCACTAACAGCTCGCCAGAGAAGAGATATTACCAAGACGGCCCCAGACACGACCAAAAATCGCCCTCCTCATATTAATCAAGCCTACTATGAGCAACTACAACAGCAGATTTCTGGTTGGGTATTACAACACGGCAGCACGATCCATTATTCCGTTGCCATTGAACCTTTATTTATTGATCCAGATGGCGATTTACTCAGCTATCGGGTTGAACTTAATAGTCGCGCACTACAAGTACGTAGTTTAACACCCTTAACCCTGACAGGTATCGCTGACAGTCAAGAAAGCGAGCTAAGGCTCAGTATCTCAGCTAATGATAATCAACATGGATTAGAGTCTGAAAATTGGGTGACGGCACATTTTTCGTTGCCTGCAATTAAACCACAGCTACCGCTAAGCGATATGTTAATCGATCAACCCTTATATCGAATTAATACCACTAGAACCCTTGGCAGCCAGCGTTACCCGTTTCATGTTTTACAGTGTGAGTTATTCGAACTCAAAGAAGGTAACGTCTGGTACGCGGCAGCTAACCATCGACGACGCTGCCCGCAGCTAGATGAGATGAGAATCGTGGCCACCTATCAGCAGCAAGATGAACAAATTCACTTACACTTTCCAGCCGGAAAAACCGCCAGTTGGCAGCTGCGTCATCATTATCCCTCTCATTTTTATTCCGATTTGATGATTTATCACATTACCAGTAACGAAAATGGCCAAGAGATGGCGTTCAGTTTATTTGATCAACGAGTTGGCGCAGAATCACGCTTGAACGTAGATACCGGTGAATATCAGTATCAAAGCTTAAATTTCGATTATCTGATGCTCAATGCCCAGCAAGAGTTTTATCCCATCGGCCTATTTAACTATATTTTTGACGTACGCCACATCCAACCAAATTACTACCAACCTGCAGATTCAGATCTGAATGTTTTCCATCCAACTCATAGTCTGTTTTGTCGAGATATCGAGCCTTATTGGGCCTATTCGAGCTTAATTGGTTCTAGCCACTATCAAATCCCCTTAATTAGTGAAAGTGGTGATCGCGCTGGCAACTATCCTCCTTTATGTGGTGAATATGCACGAACCAAAACCCGTATCGCCGTCTATTTAGACCATGAGTTTTTAGCTCAAGATGTGCCGGTTGCGGGTGAAATTTATACCTATTTACTTTATCCGCGTCCTGAATACGCGCACTTATTGGAGAAATTTGCGATTAATCTGATTTACCATTCACCTAAGTAAGTCACCTAAAATCGCCATAATGCCTGTAGACCAAGGCTAAATGTCACGGTATCCGCCTCAGGAACTAAAGCGTTGGCGGATCGTGGTTGATATTCACTGCAATGGCCTTGTTCCATGGTCAGACAATGATTCAACTCAACTCGCTTATTTTGGGAAGCAAAGCGCTTTTCATAGCTAAACAGCATAAAGCCACCCACATTCAGTCCCGGCATAATTTGATAACTCAGTGAGCCCTCAAGCCCAGTGCGAAAACCAAAGCTATCAAAACTCATATCGGCAAACTGTGAATTGGTGGTTCGATTCCATAGAGGTAGGCCGAACATTAGCTTACCTTTCCACTGCCACCCTTCAGCACCACTGAGATAACCAGAGTCATAGCCAAGCCCAGCATCAAGATAAACTTGAGTCATGGTTTCCTTCCAAGTACCCACATTTTGTAAATGGCCTTGTCCTAAATAAGTGTTGGCGGCATAACGGGTGTAAGTCTGATAAGTAAATGAAGGTCCAGCCACTATCCGCCAATGATCTTGCCATTTATAGTGCAGTTGTACATGGGTTGCCGTTTTAAAATATTCGGTCTGATTATCTTGCAAGCGCTGGCCTTGCCACTGCTCTTGTGCATTGCGAGGAGAAAATGTACCCAAAGCATCAATTGAAAAATCCCAATTCGTATTGATGCGATATAAACCACCGCTATTGAGCACCGGATTAAGCATAGTGACTGAAGATTGAGTCGCGCCATGTTGCTCTTGGTAATGAACATTCTCAACCCCCAATGTGAAATATGAATAACCATATTCTGCTGTATTAGCGGCCAAACAAGAAAATGAGCAAAATACACAGCTAGCGATGGTGAGAGATTGTCTCATGTTCCACTCCTTATGATGAGAGGCGCAGATACTACCCATTTGGCGCTAAATGCCAACGCTCGACAAACAAAAAAAATAAAATAAATTTTACGGATTTTCCGCTGATTTCCGTTCCTTGATATTGATATCAAAAGCCAGTAAAACCACGCCTATTACTAGGGTCTGTTTATCTTTCGAGCTGATTTTTGCAGCAGTTTGTGGCTTCTTTATACAAGACTGCGGCTTTAAATAGCAAAAGGATAAACCTTAACTATAGGCTTAATAGTTAAGGTGTTCGGTGCAATAAATTTGCAAGGAAATTCAACATAATGAACAAAATTAGTTTACTAACTCTGTCAGTAGCAATCGCATTGAGCGGCTGTGGTTCCGATAGCGCGGATAATAGCGAGCAGCCACCCATTGCAGCGGGAGTGTTAATCACCGCCCTTGATGGTCACTTTTATCAAGCGGTGATCTTTGACGATGCGAATAAAAACGGCAAATTCGATGATAATGAGTATGTATTTGGCTTAACTAACCAAAGTGGTCAATTGGAATTACCGGCTGACTATCAACTCAAAGGTCACTTAGCAGTACAAACCTTGACCCCTGGTGGAGCGGTGCAGCGCCGTTTGGCGAGCCAAAATGCGGCTTATGCCGGTAAATACACCATTGATATGGACCATCCCGCTCAAGCCATGGCTCATGAAGTGGTATTGCGCGCCCCTACCCTTGAGGCGCAGCAGCAGGTGATTTCGCCAATCACCGATTTGATTGTGCTAGCAATGGAAAACGATCCGACCAGCGACCTCACTCAAGCGAAACAAACCGTTGCTAACACTTTAGGGCTGGATAACCAGGCGGAACTATTAAGCGATTTTACCAACACCAATCCTAAGCTGCATAAAAAAGCCCAGATCCTCACCGACTCGAAAGCCGCTAACCCAGCGAGCTATGAGAAAAATGCGGCGCAGTTTGCCGAACAAGCAGCAGAACTCGTCGGTAACATGGGCGAGACAGAGATCAAGGATGTCAATCAACGTCCAGTGATTATCAATGAGAATGCCGAGAGTGGTTTCACCCCTAATGTAGTCACCAACCATAAACTGCAGGTGAGCAAAGAGGTTAAGGGTAAACTTGAGGCCGATTTTGCCAATCTAAATCTCAAAGAAGGCGACACCTTTGCTGACCAAGCGTTTTCTATCGCAGACTTATTTAGCGATAAAGACCAACCTACTGTTGAGGTTACATTAGAGCAGAATTTAAAGCCTTCAGGACTGAGCGCGAAAATTGACCATCAGCAATTGGTTCTCAGCTCAAACGGCTCTGAGCTCAAGGCACAAGATAATCTTTATTTGATCTTAGTCGCCACCGATAAAGACGACCAAAAGGACGTGCGAGGTCAAGTACGCGTACAACTGAACTTACAGATTGCTGCGCTTAATCAAGCCCCCGTCATCAATCTAGCTGAAAAAGAGACATTACAGCAACAGATCGATGCTTGGTATCTACAACAAGGGGAAGCGTTTGATCAATCGATTAATATCAGCGCGCTATTTAACGATACCGATGGCCAAGTCGTTAGCTATTGGGGCGGTGAGGTACAAGTTGCAGGATTAACCATCGCTGATGTTGATAGCCCAATGATCACACTCAGTGGCACCCCAAGCCAAGCTTCTCCAGCTGGAAAAACCTTTACCGTTAAGGTCAAAGATGACCAAGGAGCAAAAAGCTCGACAACCTTTACTTTACCAGAGGTAAAAGAAGGGATAGCACCGCCAGTTGCAGAGCCTGCACTGCGTTTTACACTCGACCATTTCAATAATCAAACCTGGAAAATGGGTAGCTTTGCCGATAATGATGGAGAGATCGGCTACGCTGCACTACTTAATCATAACGATCAATTACAAATGTGTTGGGGCGATAAAAAAATCAACGACCAAAAAAGCTACAAAGGTAACATCAGTAGAAGTCGTGATTTTAGTCATCAGTCCGGCGGCCCAACACCATTTGAGGTGTTGAGTAAACTTGATCAACAATCGGGCTATTTGAACTACGAGCACAAAGATTGCTGGGCAGTCACCATTAACCCCGATGGAACACTAGCTGATACAAGTAATCAACGCATTGAAATGCTCTACCAACACCAGCTAGTCGATGGATCTTATCAGCTATTGATCCAATACGGTCCTGTTCAACTGTTTTGGTTAGACTCCTCAGAGACCACGTTTAGCGACACGCTGGCCATCAACAAAAAAATCACAGCGGGCACCACCGAATATACTTTGTTTGTTGAAGCTGGTGATTATGTTGAAGAGTTCGATGGACCAATGTTGAGTTACTCTTATATGGAAACACAGTTCAAAGAGGGGCGTTTTAATACGATTTCTATCTTACCAGACGACTTTAAAAACTATGGTGTTTGGTCAGTAATCGACACCCCAGATGGCCAGCGCATTGAACAAGCTGAAGAGTTAGAAGATCAAAAAACCCGAATTCGTTATTTACAACGAGACTTTGGTGATTTTTATATCGGTGTTGAATGGAGCAAAGAGACAAACAACACTGAATCTAATGCCAGATACAGCTTATTTAGCCAAGACAAAGAGCTGATGGATAAGTTAATTCGTCATTTTCCGATCATGCAAGACTAAGAATCTCAAGCCCCGCTATGCGGGGCTTTTTTACTGACTCACCGACTTTACACACAGTACATTCAGCTTCGAATTACCTTGTAGTTGAGTCACTTTACCGCTGGCAAATAACCCTTTACGGCCTTCTCCCCAATAGGGAATGTATAATGGCCACTGATCTCGCTCGGCAATTTGACTGGCTAATAGCTGCTGCCACTCTTGCTGATTCACTAAACGCATCGTTTGTTGCTGACAGAGCGTTCTTGCTTCGTCATAACTGAGTCGATTCCATGGCTGGTTGTGCTCCATATAAAACGACTTATTTGTCGCAAAGCTATAAGGAACGACATAAGTCGTGCCATTAATCGTCGCTTGATGACGGATCTCAACATCTTCAGAAACACTTACAGGCCGAGCAGAGCGTAGCGGTTGAATTGCCGCTACACCACTTTCTGCCACTTTTCGTTCCGCCTGTTTTGCCGGACTGACCGTGGTTGGAGTGGTTGGTGTTGAGGGCGGAGGTGCTGATGGGCGAATTTCTCGAATAAACGCATCACGATAAGCGGCAAGGTTATTAACCAGCATCAACTCACTGCGTGCTTGGGTAAAACTATCGTAGGGGCCGATCAAACAGCGTGTGGCTCGCCCTTCTGGCTTCATCCATACATGGGTTGAAATCTGTTGATAGATAAGCTTCGCTTGTTCAAGCGATAAGGGTTTATCAAGTAGACCACATTGAATCCAGAACTGAGATTGACTTGAACGTGGCTGACTATTGCCCCATAACCCATCACCGATCGGGCAATGACTGGCCAGAACCGGTAACTGTTCGCTAGAGGCTTGCGTCGCTTCGCAAAGTACCTCTTGCGCAAATAATGGGCCGTTGAAGAATAAAGCTCCGCCCAATAGTAGGTAAACGAGCCCTCGTGGTGCAGTGTTGATTGTGCTGATTCTCATATCTATCGTTATCCCAACTTTAGTGACAACCGTGATTTGATTCGCTACTAACTCAATGACCTAAAAACCACTGCGAAAATCACGCCAACCTCTATGTCTAGAAAAAGAGAGTCGTCTTCAATGACGACTCTCAGTGTAAGTGGCATATCGATATAAAATCAATCAGCTAGACCTTAACCTTTATAAATTTTAGGATTAAAGACATCACGCAGCCAATCTCCTAGTAAGTTAATCACCAAAACTAAGCTGATCAAAATGATGCCGGGGAATACGGTTATCCACCATGCTCCAGAGAAAATATACTTAAATCCGGTGCTGATTAATGCTCCTAAAGAAGGTTGATCGACAGGCAGTCCTAAACCAAGAAACGATAACGCCGCTTCAGACATGATCGCATTGGCGATTTGTACTGTCGAAATGACTAAGATTGGTGATAAACAGTTGGGCAAAATATGGCGAAACATAATCCGTAACGACTTAAACCCCATCACGCGCGCCGCTTCAACGTACTCTTTTTGCTTTTCGGCTAACACGGATGCGCGAATGGTTCGAGCATACTGAGGCCATTCCGCAATACCGATGATCACCACCAGCATGATCACCGCATATTGGCTATAAAACTCGCCGCCAAAACTGGCTTTAAAAATCGCCGAAACAATGATGGCTACCATCATGGTCGAAAAAGAGAGTTGAATGTCGGCAAAACGCATTAAAAAACTGTCGATACGCCCACCAAAATAGCCCGCAGAAAGACCAATAATGATCCCTAAGATAAGCTGCAACCCAACGGCGAGAAAGCCTATCGTCAGTGATAAGCGCGAGCCATACAAAATGGTTGAGAGAATATCTCGGCCTTGCCCATCAGTACCCAATACAAATTGCCCATCACCGCCGTCTATCCACATAGGAGGCAGCTCAGAATCCATGATGTCGATACTGGCGAGATCGTAAGGATTACTCGGCGCAATCACAGGCGCTAACAAGGCTAACAGTAAAAAAACACTAAATAGCGCAAAGCTGACCATCGCCACTTTATCGCGTAAAAAATAATACAAAAAATCCGACTGTTTAAAACGCTGCCAAGCGGAGGGCATGGTTGTTATTGCCGTCATGATTAGGCTCCTTTTCCGGTGAGATTCACCGTCGGATTAATTAATCCATACAGTAAGTCAACGATCGTATTGGTGACGACAAAAATTAACCCAACAAAAATTACGTAGGCCGTGATCAGCGGTGTATCGACACGATTAATCGCTTCCAAAAAGAGCAATCCAGTCCCCGGCCACTGAAAGACCGTTTCGGTCAAAATGGTATACGCCACCATGGTACCAATTTGTACACCGCCTACCGTCAACACCGGTAATAGGGTATTTTTTAAAGCATGTTGAAAATAGATTTTATTCATCGCTAAGCCTTTGGCTTTAGCGAACTTAATGTATTCAGAGTTTAAAACTTCTAACATCTCTGCTCGGACTAAACGAATAAACAGAGGTAGCATAATCGAAGACAAAGCGACACTTGGTAACACTAAATGACTTAACCCATTGAGGTTAAATAACCCCGACTGCCAGCCGAAAACGTTGGTGGTTTGTCCGCGGCCATAAGAAGGCAGCCAGCCCAGTTCAATCGAAAACACATACATCAACATAATGGCGGTCAAAAAGACTGGGATCGAAATACCAATGCTGCTGCCTGCCATAATAAGTTTCGAAAACAACCGTTTAGGGTGGATAGCCGAATAGACGCCTAATGGAATCGATAAGGTAATGATGATCACGGTCGCGGCAAAAACCAGCTCAAGAGTCGCAACCAGTTTATCCAAAATCACCTCAGCCGCTGGACGTTTGAAAAAGTAGGAAGTCCCTAAATCACCTTTGATCGCCGCGCCTAAGAAACGACTATATTTGACCAAAAATGGGTCATTAAGCCCCAACTCATCACGCATCGCTTGGCGCTGTGCTTCCGACACCGATTGCCCAACCAGTTCACGCAACGGATCGCCTAAGTTATCTTGGATGGCAAACGCCACCAAGCTAATCACAAACATAACGATCAGTGCCTGATATAGGCGTTTGATCAAAAAAGAAAACATTCCCTGCCCCTTACAACACTATCCATCACCCTGCTGGGGTGATGACAATATTGACCACAATAAACAACGGCTTTAAAGAAGAAAAAGGTTGCCATCTAAGAGGGCAACCTTTCCTCAACCTCAAACATTTCAGAAAGGTTATCTAAACGCTACTTGTTGACAACCAGATCACCAAAGTAAGGGAAGTCCATACCATTGATGATCGGCGCTAACTCAAGGTTTTTCTTCGCAGCCCAAGAGGGGTCTTGCCAATGCAATGGTACAAAGGCCGCTTCGTTGTATAGGATCTCTTCTACCTTTTTCAGCATCTCACTGCGTTTGGCTAAATCGGTCTCGACGTTAGACGCATTAACTAAGGCATCCACTTCTGGATTAGAGTAGTGACCACAGTTGTACTGCCCTTTACCAGTCTGTTCATTACGCGTCATGGTCAAAAACTCGGTAAAGTTAGCGGAATCTTCTGTATCTGGGTGCCAACCAATCAGCAACATATCCGCCGCACATTTATCAAATTCTGGCCAATATTGCGCTTTAGGCATGGTTTTCAAATCAACTTTAATATTGATACGAGCAAGCATTGCAGAAGCGGCTTGAGCAATTTTATCGTCATTAACATAGCGGTTATTCGGCGAAATCATCGACAAATTAAAGCCTTGTTCATAACCTGCGTCTTTCATCAGTTGTTTGGCTTTTTCAAGATCAAAACGCGGTTTGAGATTCTCGTTATAACCGGCATAACCGACTGGACTTTGCTGACCCGCGGCCGTTGCTGCGCCGCGCATAACACGATCGACAATCCCTTGATTATTAATCGCATAGACAATCGCTTGGCGAACACGTACATCACGTAGTGCTTCATGACTATTTTGGTTTAATTGAAAGGTGATCACTCGCGTACCCGGCATGGTGTACAGCTCAACGTCGCGCGCATTACGAATGCGTTGGTAATCATTAGGTGAGACAGGAGAAATCATATCTACCCCACCGGATAATAATGCCGCCACACGGGTTGCATCTTCTTTGATTGGCACGAGAGTCAGTTTCTCGACGTTACCTTTACTGGCTTTATCCCAATAATCCGTAAAGCGAGCAAACTCCATACGAATACCCTGCTCACGGTGAGTAATAATGAAAGGGCCTGTGCCCGAAGCATTCAAAGAAGCAAAGGAAGAACCGTGTTTGACAATTTCCGCTTTATCTTTGCCATCGGCGGTTTTACCGGAGTAAAACTGACTGTCCATCGGGAAGATATAGGTCGCGACGTTTTCGATCAGGGGATAAACACCATTAGTTTTGATATCCACCGTGTAATCATCCACTTTGTTGATCGATGCTAGCGGTTCAAAAATACCTTTAAAATCGGCGGACTCTTTCAAGCGATTGAACGTCCATATCACATCATCGGCAGTGAAAGGATTACCAGAGTGAAATTTAACGCCTTCGCGCAAATGAAAGCGCATGGTTTCATCATCCAAACGCTGCCAAGATTTTGCTAAACGAGCTTCAAATTGCATGTCTTGAGTAAAACGAATCAGCGGGTCAAATACCATGTGCGATAACTGAAGTGTACCGCCAGAGAGCTGCTCATGAGGATCCATCGACACGGGGTCTGAATCGTAAGCGATTTTGATTTGTGCAGCGTTGAGCGAAAAACTCAGTCCAGCAGCAATTAAGGCTAGGGCTAGCTTGCTTTTAATGATTTTCATTGCATAACTCCTTATGCGGGAATCGATATCCCTATGGGTTGTTTTGGTTATTGGGTACAACGTCGATGATCTATCGTCAACCTTTAACGCTCATCGCGCATTAAGCCGAGACTCGTTGTTCTCTTAAGCCTGTGAATTCCGGCATTAACGAGATCAATTGCTGACTGTATTCATGTTGTGGATGGGTAAACAATTGCTCTGTTGGGGCAACTTCCAATAAGGTCCCCATCTTCATCACCCCGACTCGGTCACACATTTGGCGAATAACTGGCAAATCATGACTGATGAATAACATGGTTAAATTGAGCTCTTGCTGTAAGTCTTTTAATAAGTTCAAGATTTGTGCTTGTACAGAAACATCCAAGGCAGAAGTCGGTTCATCACAAATCAATAAACGAGGACGAGTCGCGAGAGCTCGAGCAATCGAAATACGTTGACGCTGACCACCAGAAAACTCATGAGGATACTTAACGCCAGCCATTCGGCCCAAGCCAACATACTCTAAAAGATCGTGCACGATTTGCCGCGTTTGCGATTCATTGTCGGTCAAATGGTGGAAGCGAATTGGTTCAGCAATAATGTCCATCACCTTCATGCGAGGATTCATTGACGTATACGGATTTTGAAACACCATTTGCATTTGACGGCGGATAGGACGACGCTGTTTTTCCGATTTGAGAGCGGTAAGATCGATTCCCTCAAACGTCACTCGACCTTCATTAGGTTGATATAAGCCCGCGATCACTCGCGCGATGGTTGATTTACCCGATCCCGACTCACCGACCAGTCCAAACGTTTCCCCTTCATGGACTTGGAAACTGACATTGTTCGATGCTTGAACATATTCACGACGACTGGCAAACAATGAGTCTTTGGTTACAAAGCGCAAGTTAACCTGCTCAACATTCAATAGTGGGCCAGTATAGGCACGCTGATCTTGGCTTTGTCCTAACCAATGGGTTTTGATATCCAGTGGCGCCAGTTCACTGGCTTGCTCGATGTAGCTAACCAGCGGAAATCGGTCTAATTTGATGTCCGAACGCGGGACGGCAGAGATCAAACTACGTGTGTAAGGATGATCAGGGTCGCCAAGCACTTTCGCCGTCGGTCCAAATTCGACGAGATCACCGCGATACATAACCGCAACACGGTCGGTAACATTAGAAACAACGCCCATATCGTGGGTCACCAGCATACAGCCAACATTATTTTTCTTACACAAATCACGAATCAAACTCAAGATCTGATCTTGAATAGACACGTCTAGCGCAGTGGTTGGCTCATCGGCAATGATCAGGTCCGGCTCTCCGGCCAAGGCGATAGCGATAACCACTCTTTGACGCATACCACCTGAAAATTGATGAGGATACTGCTTAAGACGATTTTCAGGCTGCGGAATACCTACTTGATTCATCAACGCTAATGCGCGTTGGTAAGCCTGTTCATTACTCACCTTCATATTGGCATGAATGGTTTCCGTTAACTGCTGTTCAACGGTGAATAATGGATTTAAAGACGTCATCGGATCTTGAAAAATAAAGCCGATTTTTGAACCACGCACTTGGCGCATTTTTTCTATTGATAGGCCAGAAATTTTCTCGCCATTTAAAAACACCTCACCACCAGCAACGGTGCCAGGAGGACTCAATAGATCAATAATTGCATTACCGACGGTCGATTTGCCAGCCCCCGATTCACCGACGACACCGACAATTTCACCGCGCTGAATATCCAGTGTGAGTGATTTTACCGCAACATGAACCCCATGACGTGAGGGATATTCTATGCGTAAGTTATTAACTTCTAAAAGTGACATGCAAACCAGACCTCAACCGCTATGGCGTAATTATCCGTGTCTGAGACTGACTGATTCAGACCATAAAATGGCTGATTATTCAGTCAGTACCAATTAATCCTTTTGACCAGTCCATTGTTCTGGTTATTTACAAGTTGAACAATTTGGCAAAATTTTCACATAAAAGCAACAAGCAAACTCGAAAAGATAAATTTATCGCTGAGTTATCGAAAAGCTCAACTCAGCGCTGACTCACCACTTATCTCTACCATGATCACAAAAAGCCCCAGTCTTTCGACTGGGGCTTCTTGTAGTGGTCGGTGAAGAGCTGGGCTTGAATATCAGGCGAACCCCCGACCCTAGCAAGAGCGCTATATCATTTTAAATTTAGCGCATGAAAAAAGCCCCAGTCTTTCGACTAGGGCTTCTTATAGTGGTCGGTGAAGAGGGATTCGAACCCCCGACCCTCTGGTCCCAAACCAGATGCGCTACCAAGCTGCGCTATTCACCGAAACAATTTTTTGCTTTAAGAACAACTACCGAGGGTCGCCCTCTAGTCCGCTGCTCATAAAATCGGGATGCGCTACCAAGTTGCGCCGTTCACCGATATCTTTTTATACTGCTTAAATAATGGGGTGACTAACGAGGCTCGAACTCGCGACAACCGGAATCACAATCCGGGGCTCTACCAACTGAGCTATAGCCACCATCAATCTTTGTAATAGCTAACTAATTATAGCTATTTGTCAGTTAAGCTAACTGCTTAACTTATTGAAAATGGTCGGTGAAGAGGGATTCGAACCCCCGACCCTCTGGTCCCAAACCAGATGCGCTACCAAGCTGCGCTATTCACCGAAACAATTTTTACTTTAAGAATAACTACCGAGGGTCGCCCTCTGGTCCACTATTCCTAAACTCGGGATGCGCTACCAAGCTGCGCTGCTCACCGAAACAATTTTTACTTTAAGAATAACTACCGAGGGTCGCCCTCTGGTCCGCTATTCCCAAACTCGGGATGCGCTACTAAACTGCGCGGCTCACCGAAACAATTTTTTATCTCGAAAAATCAAGAATGGAAGCCATTGCTACCAAAATAATGGGGTGACTAACGAGGCTCGAACTCGCGACAACCGGAATCACAATCCGGGGCTCTACCAACTGAGCTATAGCCACCACTGATGTTGCCAATACACACCCTAATCAACCAACCGGATGGCGCGCCCGAAAGGATTCGAACCTTCGACCTTTGGCTCCGGAGGCCAACGCTCTATCCAGCTGAGCTACGGGCGCATGCCCTATCGGCGGAGTGGAATAATACGGATATCCCCTGAGGGCGTCTAGTACTTTTTCAACTTTTTTTCTTGTTTGGCGTCTTTTTCAACAAACCTTGCCGATAAAAGCCAATTTTACCGCTAACTCTTGCCTCTAAAGCGCGTTATCAGTGATAGACAATACGCCATCACCCAAAATAATCCGTTAATGGCTAAAGTCGATATTGGCTATTTTTTAGTAAACATGGCTTTTAAATTAGCGATATGTGCTTGGCCTTTATTCATTCGCTCTTCTTGAGAAAGCACTTTTTTCTTCGTTTCCCATTCAACATCGTCGTAAGGTAATTCATCCAAAAAGCGACTTTGGGTCGGTTTAATCAGTTCACCAAACTGACGGCGTTCTTTACAAACGGTAAACGTTAATTCTCGCTGCGCTCGTGTAATGCCAACGTACATCAAACGACGCTCCTCTTCGACATTCTCTTCATCAATACTGGTTTGATGAGGCAAAATGCCTTCTTCAGCGCCTATCAGATAAACGTAAGGAAACTCCAATCCTTTCGAGGCATGCAACGTCATTAGCTGAACAGCATCACTATCGTCATCTTGCTCGCCACGCTCCATCATGTCACGTAGGGTCAAGCGTTGAACCACTTCTTTAAGCGTTTTCTCTTCTTGATCATAATTGTCACCTTCTAAATCGGCGACAATCCACGAATAAAGCTCGGAAACATTTTTCATACGCATTTCCGCCGCTTTCGCGCTTGAAGATGTCTCATACAACCAATCTTCGTAGTGAATATCACGCACCAGCGAGCGTAAGGCTTCGACAGTATTGCCACGTTCCGCATTATCGGTGATTTCAACTAACCACTGCGTAAAACGTCGTACATTATCCAGGCCTCGCCCCGCTAAATGTTGTTCCAATCCCAGTTCAAAACTCGCCGCAAACAGACTTTTACCTCGCATGTTGGCGTAACTACCTAGTTTTTCTAAGGTCGCAGGCCCTATTTCTCGCTTAGGAGTATTCACGATCCGTAAAAAGGCATTATCGTCATCCGGATTCACCAAAACTCGCAAATAAGCCATGATGTCTTTAATTTCTGCCCGAGCAAAAAATGACGTTCCCCCAGATAACTTATAAGGCACTCGGTTCTGCATCAGTGACTTTTCAATCAGACGCGACTGATGATTACCCCGATATAAAATCGCGTAATCACGGTATTCGGTACGATTAAGAAATTTATGGGCGATCAGCTCTGCAGTGACTCGCTCAGCTTCATGATCTTCATTATTAGCAATAATGACTTTGAGTTTTTCTCCATCAGGAATATCGGAAAACAGTACTTTTTCATACACATGAGGATTGTTAGCTATCAAAATGTTCGCGGCACGTAAAATTCGACTGGTTGAACGATAGTTCTGCTCTAATTTAATCAATTTTAAATGACTAAAATCTTGACCTAGCTGGACCAAATTTTGTGGTCGAGCGCCTCGCCAAGAGTAGATCGATTGATCATCATCACCCACGACAGTTAAACGCCCACGCTCACCGACCAATAGTTTAACTAATTCATACTGACTGGTGTTGGTGTCTTGATATTCATCAACGAGTAAATATCGGATACGACTTTGCCAGCGCGTTCTCACCTCTTGATGATCACGCAAGAGCCGAACGGGTAGTGAGATCAAATCGTCGAAGTCTAAGGCGTTATACGCTTGCATCTGCTTCTGATAACACTCATAACAAAAAGCAAAAAGTTGTTGCTGCTCACCCTTTGCGATGGCTTTGGCTTGTTGCGGCGATACCATGTCATTCTTCCAATTAGAAATGGTACTTAATAGCTGACGCAACAAATCTTTATCGCCCTCTAACTGAGATTCCGTGAGCTCTTTCAATAATGCTAATTGATCTTGATCGTCGAATAATGAGAAACCGGGTTTTAACCCTAACGCTTTGTACTCTCTTCGAATAATAGTTAAACCAAGGGTATGAAACGTTGATACGATGAGACCACGCGACTCCGCTTTACCTAATGTTTGACCAACGCGATCTTTCATTTCTCGAGCGGCTTTATTAGTAAAGGTCACCGCTGCAATATTACGTGCCTTATATCCACACTGCTGAACTAAATAGGCAATTTTATTGGTAATCACGCGGGTTTTTCCCGACCCAGCTCCCGCGAGGACGAGACAAGGACCCGATACATACTTTACCGCTTCATCTTGTCGTGAGTTCAGCTTCATCTTCTTCTCTGTGTGGATTATTCAAGACGCTAATCATAATGCCGCTGATGGCTCAATACTATGTTGAACTCAAAAAACAGTCGCAAAGTAAAATTTTTTCTCATTTACTGCACAACTGTATTGCAAACATGGTTAGGTTGTAGGCTATAATGTGACCTCAGTTAATCAGATATGATGGCAAGCTTATTATTCAGTCAGAAGAAAAATATGAACGCCAAACCATAACAACTGATTGCAAATAAAATGAATTGAGCAAAAAATAGCTATTGGACTCTCTCTTTACTGGTAATCATCGGTACAACCACCTACGTTTTATAAACGTTGTTACCGGTTTATTTAGCTATTGAGCATGAGGTGTATCCAGCGCACTTGGTCCCAAACTCAAGAAAACCTAACCCCTATCATCGATTGTGATAGGGAAAAATTTCAACCATGTGGCACATTTCAAGTCGTTATCGAGCCGATTGAGATACCGTCATTCAACATTAACTTGGAGTTCTCACCAGAATGAAAAAGTGGACATTATTTATGTTACTTATCGTGGTGCTGCTATTTGGTAGCGTGATAGGTTTCAATCTGTTTAAACAGCAAAAAATCGCTGAATTTATGGCCAATCGACCTGAAGCAGAATTTCCGGTAACGGTCACTGAGGTCAATGCCGTTGATTGGGTACCCGTGATTGAAGCCATTGGTTTTATTGAGCCGAATCAAGGCGTCACTCTAACGACAGAAACCAGTGGCGTGATTGATCGCATCTTGTTTGAATCAGGCGCTCAAGTAGAAGAAGATCAACCATTGGTAATGCTTGACTCTGCCGTCGAACAAGCCAATTTAAAGAGCTCAAAAGCTCGACTCCCTGCCGCAAAAGCCAAATATGAGCGCTATAAAGGTTTGTTCAGTAAAGGGTCAATATCTAAAGAAGCTCTTGATGACGCAGAAGCCAGTTACTACTCGCTCGCTGCCGATATCGAAAGCTTAAAAGCCGCTATCGCTCGCCGCGAAATTAAGGCCCCTTTTGCTGGCGTGGTAGGTATTCGTAATGTCAATCTCGGTCAATATTTACAACCCGGCACTGACATCGTACGCCTAGAAGACACCACCGTCATGCGTCTACGTTTTACCGTGCCACAAACTGATATTTCCCGCATTTTCATCGGACAAAATGTTGATATTTTTGTCGATGCTTATCCTGACGATTCGTTTAAAGGCTCGATCACGGCGATTGAACCTGCCGTTAGCGTGCAAAGTGGTTTGATTCAAGTTCAAGCGGATATCCCTAATAGCGATGGTAAATTACGCAGTGGTATGTTTGCTCGCTCGCACATCATCTTACCAACACTAGAGAATCAGGTGACTCTGCCTCAAACCGCCATCACCTTTACACTCTATGGCGATAGTGTATTTGTGTTGACTAAAGATAAAGGTGAACAGCGTGTCGAACAAAGAGTCATCAAAGTTGGTGAACGTACTCGTGACATTGCTCATATCCTCGAAGGCATAAATCCTGGGGATGTCGTCGTCACTACAGGGCAAGTTCGTTTAAGCAATGGCGTGAAAGTACGTATCGTAGAAAGCGATGCGACGACTCCACCAGCCAAAACACCGATGCTGTAACCGGAGGAATTATGCGCTTTACTGATGTTTTTATTAAACGTCCAGTTTTAGCGGTATCGATCAGCTTTTTGATTGCATTGCTTGGTTTGCAAGCGATGTTCAAAATGCAAGTGAGCGAATACCCTGAAATGACCAATACGGTGATTACGGTCTCTACCAGTTATTACGGTGCCAGTGCCGACTTGATTCAAGGCTTTATCACTCAGCCATTAGAACAAGCGGTGGCTCAAGCCGATAATATTGACTATATGACGTCTCAATCGGTGTTAGGTAGCTCCAAAATCACCGTTTACATGAAACTCAATACTGACCCTAACGCAGCATTGGCAGATATTTTAGCCAAAACCAACTCGGTTCGCTCTCAGCTACCAAAAGAGGCCGAAGATCCATCGGTCAGTATGTCGACAGGTTCAACAACCGCCGTGTTGTATCTGGGTTTCACTAGCAATGAACTTGATTCCAGTCAGATCACCGATTATTTACAACGGGTGATTAACCCTCAACTGTACGCAATTAATGGTATTTCCAGTATCGATCTGTACGGGGGTATGAAATATGCCCTACGTGTGTGGTTAGATCCGGCAAAAATGGCGGCGTTTAATCTAACCGCGAAAGATGTTATGGGCGTATTGAGTGCAAATAACTATCAATCGGCGACCGGTCAAATCACTGGTGAGTTTGTGCTGTTTAATGGTAGCGCTGATACTCAAGTCTCTAGTGTTGAAGAGCTCAAAAACCTTGTCGTAAGGACCGATGCTAGCAACATTATTCGTCTGGCTGACATTGCCAAAGTCAGTTTAGCGAAGAGTCATGACAGCTACCGGGCGAGTGCTAATGGGCAAGAAGCGGTTGTGGCAGCAATTAACGCCGCCCCAAGCGCTAACCCTATCAATATTGCCAAAGATGTTCTTGATGTCCTGCCTGAGCTTGAGCGCAATATGCCAAGCACGATAAAAATGAATATCATGTATGACTCAACCGTTGCGATTAATGAATCCATTCATGAGGTTATCAAAACCATCATTGAAGCGGCGTTAATTGTACTGGTGGTGATCACGCTATTCTTAGGATCGCTGCGAGCGGTGATTATTCCCATTATTACCATTCCACTATCACTGATTGGTGTCGCTATGGTGATGCAAGCGATGGGATTCTCATGGAACCTGATGACACTACTTGCGATGGTGTTGGCGATCGGTCTGGTGGTTGATGATGCGATTGTCGTACTAGAAAACATTGACCGGCATATTAAAGAAGGAGAGTCACCGTTTCGAGCGGCAATTATCGGTACTCGGGAAATCGCGGTTCCAGTCATTTCGATGACTTTAACGCTAGGTGCGGTATATGCTCCGATCGCTTTAATGGGCGGGATCACGGGTGCATTGTTTAAAGAGTTTGCGCTAACCTTAGCTGGCGCAGTGTTTGTCTCTGGTATTATCGCCTTAACCTTATCACCGATGATGTGCTCGAAGATGCTCAAAGCCAATGAAATACCGAGCAAATTTGAACAAACCGTGCATCATCTACTCGATAAGTTAACTCAGCGCTATGATCGCATGTTGCAAGCGGTGATGTTGCATCGCCCAGTCGTGATTGCCTTTGCGATCATCGTGTTTGCGAGTCTACCCGTTTTATTTAAATTCATTCCTAGTGAACTGGCCCCATCGGAAGATAAAGGGGTAATCATGCTACTCGGTACTGGACAATCTAACGCTAACTTAGATTACCTATCGAATACGATGCATGAAGTGAATAAAATTCTCTCTGATCAGCCAGAGGTACAATTTGCTCAAGTGTTTACCGGGGTTCCAAATTCTAACCAAGCGTTTGGTATTGCTTCAATGTTCCCTTGGAGCGAACGTCAAGCCAGTCAAGCAGAGGTGACGAAACGTGTTGGCCACTTAGTACAAGATATTCCCGGCATGGCGGTAACTGCTTTCCAAATGCCTGAGTTACCCGGCGCGGGTTCTGGGTTACCGATTCAGTTTGTCATCACTACACCTAACGCATTTGAGAGCTTATTCACCATTGCCAGTGATGTATTAACACAAGTCAAAGCTAGCCCACTCTTTATCTATTCGGATTTGGATCTGAACTACGATTCCGCGACGATGAAAATCAACATCGACAAGGACAAGGCGGGCGCTTACGGTGTGACCATGCAGGATATTGGTATGACGTTAGGGACCATGATGGCCGATGGCTATGTTAACCGTATTGACTTAGATGGCCGATCTTACGAGGTCATTCCGCAGGTCGAGCGTAAATATCGCCTTAATCCTGAATCAATGAAAAACTACTTTGTACGGGCTTCCGATGGCAACATGATCCCATTGGGCAGCTTGATCACCATTGATGTGGTCGCCGAGCCGCGCTCACTGCCTCACTTTAATCAGTTAAATTCAGCAACGGTTGGTGCGGTACCTGCACCAGGTACCGCCATGGGTGATGCCATCGCTTGGTTTGAAAACATTGCTGAAACTCAACTGCCTAAAGGCTATAGCCATGATTATATGGGCGAAGCAAGACAATACGTGACAGAGGGAAGCGCACTCTACGTGACCTTTGGCTTAGCATTAGCGATTATCTTCCTAGTTTTGGCGATTCAATTTGAATCGATTCGCGATCCATTAGTGATCATGGTATCTGTACCTTTAGCTATCTGCGGCGCGCTGATCGCCCTGGCGTGGGGAGCATCAACCATGAATATCTACTCGCAAGTCGGGTTAATCACTCTGGTCGGTTTGATTACTAAGCACGGGATTTTGATTTGTGAGGTGGCCAAAGAAGAGCAGTTACATAATAAGCTCAGCCGTATTGATGCCGTGATGGCAGCAGCCAAGGTTCGTCTACGTCCCATATTGATGACTACAGCGGCGATGATTGCAGGCTTGATACCACTGATGTACGCAACGGGTGCAGGAGCCGCACAGCGCTTTAGTATTGGCATCGTGATTGTCGCGGGTCTCTCGATTGGTACTCTGTTTACGCTATTTGTACTTCCGGTAATTTATAGCTATTTAGCGGAGAAACACAAACCGCTTCCTATCTTCGTTGAAGATAAAGATCTAGAGAAACTCGCACGGATTGATGAAGCAAAAGCCGCTCAACGGCAACTAGCAGAAAATCGCTCGTAAGCTTCTTCCTCTGTTATCGCAAAGGCCACAAACGTGGCCTTTTTTATTGGCTAAGTAACGACTTTCAACCATGAATTGCATAGAATAGCGGCAATAAATAAGGAGAGACCACCCAATGTTTGATCCCAAAAAACTAGAACAAATTGCTAAACAAATCCACGACTCAATGCCTCAACCCGTCAAAGATCTCGGCTCTGATGTCGAACAAAAAGTGCGCCAAGTTATCCAAGGACAATTAAATAAACTCGATGTGGTTAGCCGAGAAGAATTTGATGTACAAACGCAAGTCTTACTACGTACGCGTCAAAAGCTCAGCGATATGGAGCAGAAACTTAACGAGCTGGAAGCGAAACTTAACGAAAAATAAGTAGCGTTAACTGGGAAATGTGAACCGGAAGGAAAAAAGTGGGGCTTCGTGTATCACTCAGCCCCTTTATTATATTTTTATGTTGTTGTGTTTGCTGTGTTGCTCTTTAGTGTGACTAGCGGTTAATAGCGGTTAATCACCAACCGCGATACGCTTCATATCTTGCATATAGCCACGAAGTTCTTCACCAATATATTCAACTGGGTGGTTGCGAATCGCACTATTAACTTCAATTAACGTTGCGTTATCGACTTGATTGGAAACCGCACCAAGTCCCTTGCCAATCACATCGGTACTTACTGAAGGCATAAATTGCTCACGCAGCAATGGTGTGGCGACGTTGGCAAATAAGTAATTACCATACTCAGCAGTATCCGAAATCACTACGTTCATTTCATACAAACGCTTACGGGCAATAGTATTGGCTATCAATGGTAACTCGTGTAGTGATTCATAGTAGGCCGATTCGTCGATAATTCCTGATGCGGTCATCGCCTCAAAGGCTAGCTCAACCCCAGCACGAACCATCGCAATCATCAGAATGCCATTATCAAAATACTCTTGTTCAGCAATTTTGATGTTCGAATCAGGATAATTTTCAAACGCAGTTTGTGCCGTTTCGGCGCGCCACCCCAGTAGCTCAGCATCATCATTCGCCCAGTCAGCCATCATAGTCCGAGAGAAGTGACCAGCAATAATGTCATCCATGTGTTTGTTATACAGTGGGCGTAATAAATCTTTAAGTTGCTCTGATAACTCAAAAGCTTTTACTTTAGCTGGATTTGATAGGCGATCCATCATATGAGTGATACCGCCAAACTTGAGTGCTTCTGTGATGGTTTCCCAACCATATTGGAGTAGTTTTCCGGCATAACTTGGGTCAACGCCTTCAGCAACCATCTTTTCATAACAGACAATTGAGCCCGCTTGTAACATCCCACAAAGAATGGTTTGTTCACCCATTAAGTCAGATTTTACTTCTGCAATAAACGAAGATTCCAAGCACCCAGCACGATGGCCCCCCGTTGCCGCCGCCCACGCTTTAGCAATTTCCCAGCCTTCGCCTTGAGGATCATTTTCCGGATGGACCGCAATTAAGGTAGGAACGCCAAAGCCACGCTTATACTCTTCACGAACTTCCGTTCCTGGGCACTTAGGTGCGACCATCACGACCGTAATATCTTTGCGGATCTGCATGCCTTCTTCGACAATATTGAAACCATGAGAATAACCAAGTGCTGCCCCTTGTTTCATTAGTGGCATAATACTTTCTACCACGTTAGTGTGTTGCTTATCTGGGGTTAGGTTAATCACTAGATCCGCCTGCGGAATCAGTGTTTCATAGCTACCGACTTGAAAACCATTACTTTGCGCATTCTTATAGGATTGACGTTGTTCATCAATCGCCGCTTGACGTAAAGCATAGGCAATATCAAGTCCAGAATCACGCATATTTAGGCCTTGGTTCAGGCCCTGAGCACCACACCCTACAATGACTATTTTCTTACCTTTCAGATAATCGGCTTCTGACGCAAATTCTTCTCGGGCCATAAATCGGCAACGACCCAACTGATCGAGCTGTTCGCGTAAATTTAATGTGTTGAAATAGTTAGCCATTGGGCGCTCCTTGATGATGATCCATACGGTCGGTGGTCATACACCGAATAGCTTTCATAGTAGTGCATGAACATCATTGCTTAAAGTGATATATTCACAAGTAGTAATTGCAATAAATGCAACAATGGCGGAATTGATGAACATAAAAACCCTGCAGCTATTTGTACACCTCTGTGAGCATAAAAACTTTAGTAGTACCGCAAAAGCATTGCATGTCAGCCCTTCAGCACTGAGTCGACAAATTCAAAAGCTCGAGGACGAGATTGGTCACAGTTTGTTTGTTCGCGATAATCGAAGTGTTGAGATCACCCCATCTGGCTATAAACTCTTACCTGTCGCCCAGCGTATGCTTAATGACTGGCGACAACTACAATTACAACTCAATGAACAGCACAGTGAACTGAAAGGTGAAATTCGTTTATTTTGCTCGGTCACTGCCAGTTACAGCCACTTACCTGATTTACTCAATGCTTTTCGTCTCCAACATCCTTATATTGAATTCAAATTACTCACCGGCGATCCAGCTCAAGCGATTGAAATTATTCTTGAAGATGAGGCGGATATTGCCATTGCAGCCATCCCTGACAATGTGCCTTCAAGGCTTGAATTCGCTACGATCAGTGAAATACCGCTGTCAGTGATCGCCCCTACAGGGATCAGTCACTTTTTAGAAGAGCTGCAAAAAGAGTTTCCCGATTGGAACCAAATACCCTTTATTGTTCCTGAGGCAGGGACAGCACGAGAGAGAGCAAACAGTTGGTTTAAGAAAATGAAGATTAAACCCAATATCTATGCACAAATCGCCGGACATGAAGCGATCGTGAGTTTAGTCGCATTAGGTTGTGGCGTTGGCGTGGCCCCAGATGTCGTGATCAACAATAGTCCACTCAGAGATAAGGTGCAAAAGCTTTCAGTATTACCAATTAAACCTTTTAAGTTAGGGGTATGCTGTAAACGATCGCAACTCGATGATCCATTAGTCAGAGCATTATGGCGAGTAATCAGCGACTTCCAAAAAGGTTGATGAGTAGAGATAGGACCAAGTTCTGCTGATTATGTCTCAGTTCAGCAGATACAAAAAATCCCCAGCATTGCTGCTAGGGACTCTTTATCAGTGGCGGAGCGGACGGGACTCTCTGCTATTAAAAACAGGCGCGCCCTCCGGCGTGACAGGCCGGTATGCTATTCAATTAAACTTATCCGCTGACTGCTTTTGTCTCGAATTAATAGCGAACGGATTAATAGCGAACAATAAAAAATCCCCAGCATTGCTGCTAGGGACTCTTATCAGTGGCGGAGCGGACGGGACTCGAACCCGCGACCCCCGGCGTGACAGGCCGGTATTCTAACCAACTGAACTACCGCTCCACATTGTCTTGT